>JAFZIH010000041.1 GCA_017554455.1 Clostridia bacterium
GAACGATTCGTCCTGCCACGGCTGCATGCCGGAATCGTTTCCCACGATCCCCATGAACCACTGATGCGCGATCTCATGCGCAATACAGTCTTTCAGCGGATCGTACCGCCTGTCGTCCGTCTCCCCGCTGTAGTCCGGATCACACAGCATGTCGGCGATGATAACGAGGTTCGGGTATTCCATACCTCCGGCATAGATCGGTGCAAGGATGATATCCAGTTCTTCATACGGGTATTTCCCGAACGCCTCTCCGAAGGCCGCCAGCGAATCCTCCGCCGCGCGGAAAGCCGCCTCGACGGGCGCTGTCATATCGGACGTTGGCTTGCTTTCCGAATTGTAAAGCACGTTCACGCGTACGCCGTCGAAAGCTGCGTTCTCCCACACGAACGTCCCGGACGCGGAAAACACGAAATCACGGACGCAGGGTGCGTGAAATGTATACGTCACAGCGTCGTCCGTTTCAGTTTTACCCGTTTCTGCACCGGTCGTCGCCGCAGTGAACCCAAGAGGGACCGTAAGCGTGACGTCATAGTCCGCTGTCTCCGAAAAGAAGCATTCTCCCATATCATAGTATGCTGCGTGCGACCAATCGCCGTCTGCATATTCCGCCAGGATCGGATAGAAATTGGTCACGTTGAAAACGCCTGCTTCATAGCCGAACCGGTCGGCAACCGTCGGGACCGTCGTCTGGAAATCGTATTCCAGCGTCATCCATTCGTTCGGAGCTAGCGGCTTTTGGAGCCCGAGCCAGATCACGGACACGTCGTCGTCCCTTTCACACGCAAGCCGAGATCCGTCTCTGCCGTCTGTCACGTCCCCGATCTCCGTCACCGCGCCGTGGATCTCCATCGAGCTGTCATAGCCGACGCTCTCCGGATCGGTGAACAAGCTCGGATAGTCGCGCATGCAAAGCTTGTCCCAGGGATCTTTGGAATCGTTGTAAAAATCGAATACCACGTGTCCGCTCACGGTGTGATCCGCTTCGTTCAGGGTCAGATCCATATCATAATGATAGAGCGGCCGATTCGGGAACGCGATGGCACAGCCCTCTTCCGGCGCAGCAAACACGACGGGCTGCGGCGTTTCGGGCGTGTGCGTCCCGGTCGACGCGGGCGTCGCTTCGATTGCAGCCGCAGGCGCGGGCGCGTCCGTTTTCTGCTCCCTGCGTCGGCATGAAAGAGCCGATACAGTCAGCACAAGGATCAAAAGCCAGCATACTGTTCTGATCCGATGATTCATTGCGATCCGGTCTCCTTTCCCAAACGTCCGCTCGGAACGTCGTTTCGACAGTATTCACACGTTTGTTCGATTATACAACTGCGCGGGCCGAAACGCAAGAGCGGAACAAATGCGTACGAAAAAAGACGCCTCGTACGAGACGTCTTGTTTCCGATTCCGATCGGTGCTCCTTATCTCTTGGAGAACTGCGGCGCGCGGCGGGCTGCATGCAGACCGTACTTTTTGCGCTCCTTCATTCTCGGATCGCGGGTAAGGAACCCTGCCTTTTTCAGCGTGCCGCGAAGCTCCGGATCTGCGGAGAGCAGCGCGCGGGAGATGCCGTGACGGATCGCGCCTGCCTGGCCGGTCGTGCCGCCGCCGTAGACATTGACGTTCACGTCATACTTTTCGGAAAGGTTCGTGAGAACCAAGGGTGCACGGACGATCATCTTGAGGGTTTCGAGACCGAAATACTCGTCGATGTCACGCTTGTTGATCGTGATGTTGCCGGTGCCGGGGAGAAGACGAACGCGCGCGACGGACTTCTTGCGTCTGCCGGTGCCGATATAAGCGATCTTTGCCATTGTCGTTCTCCTTTCCGATTACTTGAGCTCCAGCATCTCAGGCTGCTGTGCTTCGTGGTTGTGGTTCGGACCTGCGTAGACGCGAAGCTTCTTGAGCATCTTGTCGCCCAGCGGGCCTTTCGGCATCATGCGGCGGATGGACTCGTAAACCGCAAACTCCGGCTTCTGCTCGAGCAGGGTGCGATAGCTGACTTCCTTGATTCCGCCCGGGAAACCGGTGTGGTGGATGTGGGTCTTCTGATCGAGCTTCTTGCCGGTCAGACGGACCTTCTCTGCGTTGATGATGATCACGTGGTCACCGCAATCAACGTGAGGCGTAAAGATGGGCTTGTGCTTACCGCGAAGGATCGCAGCGACCTGGCTGGACAGACGGCCAAGGACCATGTCCGTCGCATCCACGACATACCAGCTGCGCTCTACGGTTTCGCCCTTTGCCATATAGGACTTCATGGCGATTCCTCCAATATATAAATTTATTAAACTTTTGCTGCATTGCGGGGTTCTTATGTCGGGGCTGTGACGCAGTTCCACCCAATGGCACTCGGTTATAATAACAAAACAGGGCGCGTCTGTCAAGCAAAATTTTCAAGTATTTCAGTATATTTTTTGCATTTGCGAACAGATTAACCGTATCAAGCAAAAATGGAACCGTTCGGAGGTATCTATGCCCCATCATACCGTGATTTACCGCATCAATCTGCACGGCTGCGGCGGCGAAAAGCTGCCCGCGGACCGCGAAACGAGAGCGCCGGAGCGCACCGAGAAGGGCGTGCGCCCGTGAAGCAGCCGTTCAACGCAAAGGCGTATCAAAAGGCGGTCGCCGCCCACGCCCCGAAAAGTCCCGCCGCGCTGCAATGTTTCAAGGCGTTCCTGGTCGGCGGGCTCATCTGCGTGCTCGGACAGGGCTTTCACGATCTTGCGCTTTTGATCCCCGTTTCCGAGCAGGACGCGTCGACGATAAGCTCGGTCGCGCTGATCTTTCTGACTGCGCTTCTCACCGGGCTCGGCGTGTTTGATAAGATCGCGTCGTTTGCAGGCGCGGGCACGGTCGTGCCGATCACCGGCTTTGCGAATTCGATCGCCGCGCCTGCCATGGAATACCGTCCCGAGGGGTTCGTTCTCGGCGTCGGCGCAAAGCTCTTTACGATTGCCGGTCCCGTGCTTGTTTACGGGATCGGCGCGTCGATCATCGTGGGGCTACTGTCGCTGCTGTTCTGAACGGAGATCGAGGATCCTCGTCGGCACGTTCAGCGCCGCAAGTCCCCGATAGATCACGCTCGGTTCATCGCCGTAAACGGTTTCCTGCGGGAGTGTTTTCAACGCTTCGATCAGCCGTTCCGTCTCCGGCAGAACGCTTTGATCGTAAAACGCGCCGTAGTCCCGGTTATCGGGCGCTTCGCTGATTCGCTTTGCAGCCGCTTCGGGATCGAGATCGCGCAGATCGCCGAGACAGTCCGTTTCCGCGCCGGAATTTCCCATATACAGCAGGCAATCCGGATGCACCGCAAGATACTTCTCTCCCTGCGGTTCGGAAAAGAGTATTTTCAGACCCCGCCCGTTTTGAAGCTTCTCTGCCGCAAAGCCGACGCTGCTTTCCCGTGCGCGTTCGATCAGCTCTGCGTCGTCCTTTCTGAGCGCACGGAACCATTCGCCGAGCACTTCCGCGTCCCGGATCGACATGCGGTATGGCTCGTAATCCATGCCGTTTTTGTGCGGCGTAAAGATCGGCAGCGCGATATAGACAAAATCCGGGTTCAGTCGATCCAGCGTCGCGGAGATCTCTTCCCGCTGCTCGGGAAAGAACCGGTTCACCATCAGCGACACTTCGAGCTCCGCGCCGCGTGTCTTCACAAATTCTCCGAACGCGACCGACGCGGAAAACGCGCCTTTTCTCCGCACGATCTCGTCGTGCAGCGCTTCGCCGCCGTGGATCGTGATCCCGAACGAATCAAACCCATGCGAAAGATACCGGTCGAGCACCGCTTCCCTGTCGTCCCGCCGCATCAGTCCCACGCCGGTCGTCATCCCGTGGTGATGGTACCGAATATGCTTTGTGTCCGCCGCCGCGTCGATGACCCGTCCGATCTCCGGATGTCCCATCGGCTCGTGATCCAGCGTGAAATACGCTTCGTCCAAAAGATTTGCCGCGATCGCGTCAAGCCGTTCGATGCAAAGGACCGCGTCGTCACCCTTCATGCGGGGCAGCGGTCCGCCGTTTACATAACAATGTTTGCAGCGGGTATCACATCCCGCGACCAAGAGATCGAAATTGATCATGCCATTCTCCTTATGCGCCGATCATCACGCCGACGTTGCCCAAAAGGAGCAGGCGCAGGACGCCGACGGCGACGAGATGCGCAGGATAGTAGACATAGAAGAACCATTTCATGCCCTTCCACGTGCCGCGCTGTCCGTTATACAGGTATAAAAGCGGGATCGACAGCGCCGTGCAGAGCTGCAGCACGCCGTACACCCTGTCGATGCAGAAGAAGAATACAACGGCGTATGCCGCGGTCCAGACCATCATCCAGAGCATCCGCTTCGCAAAAGATTCGCGCTTGCCCCAAAGGTACAGGATCGCAACGACCGCGATGCAGCTCCAGTCCGACGGAAAGCTGATCGCAAGGATCGGTACGAGCAGCAGAAATTTCAGCCACGTTTTGAGCTCCGAATCAAACAACCGGATCGTGATCAGTCCCCAGAACAGTGACCAGATCACGCTCGTCTGGTTGAACACGCTCTTCACGAACGGCAAAAATGAAATGCCGAACGCAAAGCAGTAGGCAAAGTGCGAAACGATCGCAAAGAGCAGCAGCCGCAGCGCGTACTTTTTGAAATCATGTGTGTGCAGGTAGCCCTCCGCGATGAAAAACCACATGATCGGTGCGGTGATGCGTCCGATCGCGTGCAGCGCAAGAAGCCACCACATATGCTGATATCCCGGGAACAGGATCCACAGCACGTGATCCAGTGTCATCGCAGCGATCGCGATGAGCTTCAGCGCGTTTCCGGTCAATCCCCCGCCGTTTCCCGTTCTCTGTGCCGTTTGCATTGCCCCTTCCTCCCGTTATCCGTCCTTCGTATCAATAATCACACGTTAAAACCCATGCCGATACCCGTCATGTATGGTGGGAACATCCGGCGAAGGGACGTCTTCGCTGTAGCCGAACAGCATTGCGTCGGACCACGGACGCTGCAGATCACCCGTGCCGGGCTTGTAATGCCGATTCAGCGACTCGCCCATGAAAACGATGCCGGTCGACGAACCGCCGTCCATGTTGTATGCGAGCGTACAGCCGCAGTCCACGAACATCTGCGCAAAATACGGCAGTGTAATGCTGTACGAGAAATCCGACTGCCGTCCTTCGGTCGCGATCGCGATCCAATGTCCCGGCTCGATCATGCCGATGCCGCAGCGCGGGTTTGGATAGTCGACACGGCTTTTGACGGTGTGGCTGCTGACCTCTCCGTTTTCAACCAGGATCGGTCCGAAGCCGTAGGTGTCGCGTATACCGCGATCCATCAGCACCCGTTCGGAGCCCTCCTCACGATGGATCAGACTGAGCGACATGTCGTTTTCAATGACGAGCGTATCGGCACGCTTCGCGTTCCAATAGAATACGCCCTTGCGGATCATGCATCCCTTGAATATTTTCTCGTCTCTGTCAAGGTTATCGCCGGTGATCGCAAGAACCGCCTTTTCAAGTCGCGCATACTTCCACGGTACCGTAAACGAACGCACGCCGGAACGATAGCTCGAATACTCCCGCATGCGGATATCCGCAATGTAATAGACGAACGGATGGTTCTTTTCCAGTGTGGTGTGGACTTCCCGTATGTCGATTGACAGGACGCTGTTTTTGTACCACCAATGCCCGTTGTCAAAATCCAGCTCGTATTCTTCGCCTTCGCCGGAAAGGAAATATACGTCGTTCGGATCCGGCGTCGGTTCGGGCGTCGGTTCGGGCGTCGGTTCTTCGGTCGGCGTTTCTGTCGGCGCTTCGGTCGGCACTTCGGTCGGATCCGGCGTCGGCTCCGACATCGGTTTCGGCGTGGGTTCTTCGGTCGGCGCTTCTGCCGCAATCGCTTGTTCCGCGGTCTTTTGCTCGTCTATCCGCATATACATCGAAATCAGTATGCCAATAACAAGCGCGATGAAGCAAAGCAGGAACCGTGCCTTTGCGTATTTCGGTATCAAAATCCACATGGCAACCGCACACGCGAGACCGACGGCCGCCGGGATCCACCACAGCGGGAATCTGCCCGTCGCTTCATCATCTGCCGCCGTTGTCGATTCTGTGTTCTCAACAGGTGCTTCCGCAGGCGCGGCTGTCGGTTCCGGCGTCGGCGTCGGTGTGGGTTCTTCGGTCGGATCCGGGGTCGGCTCCGGCGTCGGTTCCGGGGTCGGCGTGGGCGTCAGATCGCGATAGCGCGAAAGCGTTTCAACGGGCAGGTTTTCCAGCAGATCGCAGCATTCCTCGTCCGGTCCGACCGTGCTCGTTTCAAGGCGGAACGCCACGTCATCCGGCATATTCCTGCGAAATACGCGCTGTTCGGAATAGATCTTATAAAGCTCATCCGCAAGAGCAGCCGCGCTGACGCCTTCGTATGCGTAAAGCGGCGTTTCTCCCGACACCGTTGTGCTGCCGAGATCCGAAAGCGTATACAGCTTGCTGACCGTGAACGGTTCGGTATTTTCATACCTGCTTTTATCGCTTGCCGTTTCCGCGGCGTCGATCACCGCACGCGCAATGAATCCTTCCAGATAGGCGTCCTGTTTCGCTTCCGGATCGAGTGTGATCAAAATCTGCGGACGGACGGTTCTGATCAGCGCAACAAACCGCTGCCTCAGTTCTTCCCGGTTCGTTCTGAGCGCGCTGAGCGCTTCGCCGTCTTTTGAAACTGCCACGCTGCGTCCATTGCCGAAAACCGGCGCCCTGCAAATCCCCATCTTTTCCAGAATCTCAAGGCATTGTGTCGACTGATAGCCGTCGGACGCCGTCATATACACAAGCTGCGCGGAAAGCCCGTGCTCACCGCAAAGCGTCGGCAAAACGCCGCCGAGCTTTGTGAGCTCCTCCCCCGGCTGATTCAGGATCACAAGTATGTCGGCCTGCTCGTTCGTGTCCGGAAACGGAAGCATGCTCTCATCGGAAACCGCATACCAGTCGCACAATACCAAATACCGATCCGAACAGGTCAGCTCTGCCTTTTTGACATTGCCGTCAACGGGGAATCGAAGATAACCGCACGTCGACATGCCGTTGATTTTGTCGAGCACATTGTCTTCGGCGTCATACAGGACAAGCGAATACGCCTGATCCGCTTCATAAAAATGGAAAAAAAGTGTTTTTGTGCCGGACGGTACGTTCATCCCGGCGCTTTCATTCCGGCGAAGCGTGACCGTAGTGAACGGATCGCCGTCATACAGATGCCATATATAGGATTCGACCTCTTCCGGCGCCGTGTACGTGCACGGGATCGCGCCTTCCGCAGGCGCGGCGATATCCTCCGCAATTGCAAACGTCGGCAGCAAAAGCGACAGCGTCAGCAAAATCAGAAGGATCTTTCCGGAACCTCTCATCTCGTTCTCCTTGTTCAGATCAATCCGGTACGGCATATCATTTCCGGCAGAAAGGCGGCGTCCGCACGTCGGTCGATTCGTCGGCACGTTTTATCTTTCGCATTATAGCAGGGTTTTTTCGTCTTGTCCACCGAAATACCGTCCGTCTTAGCGGCGATTTACAACTTGCTTACAACTTATTCGCAGTTTTATGACATTTCGGACGCATTTGTGCGGTAATATATGGTTATCAAACAGAGAATGAGGTTTCTTATGACGTATCTGTACACCGCGATCCGGTTTCTGCCGCTGACGGCGCTTGCCGCGGTAATCGTGTATCTGCCGGTCGCGATCCTTCTGCACGTGAAGCGAAAGCCGTATCCGTTCATCCGGCATCTTACGAATTATCTGCTGATCGGGTATTTCTTCGCGCTGATCTACGTAACGTTCTTCTGGGCGTCCACGAATATCCCGCTCACATTCGAGGAGCGTCTGCATCTGCTGCCCGGCGCTTCCTTCCTGTATGCGTTTCGGTACGACGGCGGGCTCTGGTCCAGTCAGATCATGTGGAACGTCTGTCTCTTTATTCCGCTCGGCGGGCTGCTTCCGTGCGTCTTTTCTTTCCTCCGGAAAGGCGCATGGAAGACGGTCCTGATCTGTCTTCTGCTGACGCTCTCTATCGAATGTCTCCAGTTCTTCATCGACCGCGTCGCGGACATGGACGACGTGATCTGCAATTCCATCGGCGGCGTATTCGGCCGCGCGCTCTATACGGTCTGCGCATGGGCATTCAAAAAGATGCGCGTCTTTGAGCCGATCTTTACCGATCATGCAAAAACGCCCGGGCACATCGCCGCAATCCTCGTAATGATGCTGATTCTGATCATCCC
>JAFZIH010000006.1 GCA_017554455.1 Clostridia bacterium
CAGAAACGTCACAAAGATGTATCAGAGTTGTAAAATCTTGTCTCTTTTTTTCCGATTATTGCAAAAATCCGTCCGTTTTCCGGCTTTCTCCCCACACATATAAACGTACGGACACGCGTTTATGCTGCAACACATAAAAACGGAGCCGCCGAGCGTTTCGCAGGGGAGGCGAAACGAGGGGAGAGGTCTTTCGGCGGCTCCAAGCTTGATTTTTAATAGCCCCAGTCGGTATGCACGATCGAACCGTCCACAGCGTTGATGAACAGCGCTTCCTGCATCATGTTCATGTCCTCGCGCATCCTCTCGGGGATCCCGTAATGCGCCTCATCGAAGAACACGACCCAGCACGGCATTTCGTAATATTCCTTCGAGTTCGGAATGTGGACCGTGTAGCTGGTCAGCAGAACGCGATAGACTTCGAGCTGCGCCTTCATGTTGTTTTCCTTCAGCCAGTCGGTGCGGTAGCAGGTCGCAAGCGCGTTCTTGATGCGCATCTGCGCCTCCTCCCACGAAATCAGCTCGACGTTCTTGGTCTCGACGCCCACGATCTCCTTTTTCGCGGAGTACCCGAAGTACCGGACGCCCGTTTCGTCGATCATAATTTCCAGCGTTTCCGGGGAGATGTACGCATTCGCCATCGTGTTCTCGCCGCCGTACTCCAAGCCCTGCGCCGGCTCGTACGGAACGCCGACCGTCGGATAGCCCGCGGGGTTCCGGTGCAGCGTGAAGACCCAGCCCTTGGTCACCTGCCGCGCAAGGCCGCCGCCCTCGCCGGAATCCATCAGATTCGCCTTGACTGTGCGGTACGGCGTGTAGTCCGAAAAGCCGAGCTTCTCCAATGCGGGGGTCAGCAGCTTTTCCGCGTCCTCGACCGGCATGGTCACGTCCTGCCAGAGCTTCGGCCAGGGAAAATCTTCCGTTTCGTCTTCCTTTTCCTCTTCATAATAGTAATCGTAGTACACGTACGGATTCGCGACGCAGCCCTTTGCGATGCCGACGAAATTCGTCCCATACACGGAGATGTTCGCGTCCGTTCCGTCCGTGAGCTTATAGTGCCGCGGGCCCTGCGGGAGGTTCGTAAAATCGGAGACCGGCTTCGTCTCGTTTTCTGCCGGCGCGTTGTCGATGTTTTCCTGATAGATCCGGTACGTCTCCTCCATCTCCTCATCCGACGGAATGTATTCGTCGCGGTCGATCCCGTCGTCCGGTCTGCCGGCGGCGATCCACGCCTTTGTCGCCTCGATCTGATCGACGTACCGCTGCAGCGCCTTCTGCCAATCGGCTTTCGTCATTTCGAGCGTCGAGACGCTTTCGGGTTTTGCAAGGAGCAGATTCGCCCAGCGCGTCGCTTCCTCGCCGGTGATCTCGGCGCTGCGCGTGCGGTAGACCGGGTACAGCCCGTCCGCTTTCGTGAGAACTTCCGCGTTGAACGAGATCGAAAGATACTCGTTCGCGTCGTATGCCTCCTCGTCCCAACGCGCGGGAAAATGCTGTTCTTTGTCGTACGTCGTCGAAAGCTTCTGCGCAACGGTTTTGTCGCCCTTGTTGACCACAAATTCCGTGCCCGGCGTCGGCAGACACGCCGTGAGCATGCAGAGCATCAAAAGAATTGCCATCATTCGTTTCATTTCGTGTTCCTCCTTTTTGTTTCTGCATCCATGCTATCACCCAAATGCGTACAAATTGCAACAAAGTTGTAATCGAGTTGTAAGAGAGTTGTAATAGAGTTGTAAAATGTCAGGCAATCGCACCGCGTTACGGCGCTTACTCTTGCCTCCCCTGTGTAAGGGGGCAATGTCGCGCGATCTGCCTTTGTAACGAAGCAGAGCAAAGTGGGAATCGGTCGTACATTCCGCTGTTATGGCGGACGTGCAATGCACGTCCCTACGGTATTTCGGGAACGGCGGCGAAGAACGAGCCGGAAGGGTTGTCTGCGCGTCGCCGTCTCCCCCTTCCCAACCGTCTGATTAGCACGCCGGGCGGAAAAACTGCCATTCGCCGTTCAGAAGCAGCGCGACGCCGTCGTCCAGGAGGACGAAGGGCGCGTCCTTGCAGGGAACGTTCGCTTCGTTGTTTTCGGCGGGCTTTTCCGATTCGGGAACGACGCTTTCGATCCTTCCCGCGTACTCGCTTTCGTCCGGCGTGCGGTAAAAGGCATGACCCGACCAGCAATAGACGGTGTCGAACGCCTTCACCGCGGGCTGCGGCGCGTTCGATTCGGCGGGGGACGACATACAAGCTGTCAAAATAAGCAGCAATACACATGCTATGATTCGTTTCACGGTTCCTCTCCCTTTTTTGTTCTCTACCTATAAAGACGTGTGAAATCGCAATTATGTGACGCGATCGGTAAAAAAACCCGCATCGTTTCACCATATAAAACGATGCGGGACGCAAATATGCTGCAAAGCTTCCTTAGTATCCTTTCTTCGGATCAATGATCGAGCCGGTGACGGCGTCGATCGAAAGCATCGGCGAGCCGCGCGTCAGTTCCCACGGACTGCGATCGCTGTCCGTATACAGGCAGGTCACGTCGCCCCAGAAGTTCCAGACCGGGATCAGAAGCCCGCTTTCGATGTTATCCTGCTCGGCAACGCGCTGTAAAGAGAGCGTGATCCGTTCCACGCGGCATTCGACACGGTTTACACCCTCCCGGTTCAGCTCATATTCATAGACCACCGGCACCATCTTGCGGAAGATATCCATGATCTTGGAAAACGGCTTCAGCGTCGCGTTCTCGACCAGCGTGTTTTCAAGGACCAGCGGCGCGTCATAGCTGAAAAATACGATCCCGCTGTCGCCGATCTTCATATAGAGCGATTCATAAACCCATGTCGGACGCGGATTCGCCTCGTCGCCGGTCGAGGATTCGCCGGTGGGCCGCGCGACCGGAACGCCGTTCACCAAACGGGAGAACGAGATGCTGTAGACGTAGTTTTCCGGGTGGCTTCGCACCGTCGAATTCGGTTCGCCGGTTGTGTTTTCATAGATCAGCAGCGTTTCGGTCGGCGCCATATCGGAAAGTCCCAAAGCCGCTGCGATCGCCGCCGCCTTCATTTCCGCTTCGCGCGGAGTCAAAAGCATCGGGTTGTCCGCCGTTTTCGTCGTCTGTCCGGTCACGTCGGCGCAGTACGTGTCATGGATCGTCATTTTGTCAAACACCAGCATGGAAATGTTATCAAATACGATCCGCGCGCCGCGCACGCTGAACGCGTCGCCCTTGACGCCCTTCCAGTTCGTGTCTGCAAAGAAGTGGATGTTCTCGTCGATCCCGGTACATTGAAAATACCCGCTGACAAAATCCGTATACTTGGTCGGTTCGTTATAGGTCAGGTGTACGGTTTCCACCGGCGCGCCGGGCTCGTCCGGCGCTTTTTTGTACTGCCGTTGAAGCTGCCGGAGGTAGTGCTGCGAATCGTCGAGCGATTCCTGCGAAAAGAGCGGATCGTCCTTTATGGACTCCATAGAGGCGATCTCCTCCATGACCTTCGCGATCCTGCGTTCGAGGACCGGTTTGCAGTTCAGTCCGTCCTCCGTATACAGCTTCTGTCCCTCCGTGAGTACGTCGAAAAACCGCTGCACCGTGGCGTCGTCGATATCGCCCGGATACACGCGCACGATCGGCATGGGCAGATCGGGCTTTATGACGTCCGCGTCGATCTCCACCGTGAACGCTTCGTTTTTGCCGGTAAAGGATTCCCGGATATGCTCGCCCTTCGGCGCTTCGGTCTCGGTCGGACCGTCCGATGGCACAGCGTCCGGATTCCTATTTTCCGGCGAAGTGATCGCCTGCACCGTGTCCGTCCCGATTTCCGGCACGGGCGTCGCCTTTGCCTGCTCGATCATGCGGTCAAAGTCCTTCTGGATCACGACCTCCGTCTCCGGCGTGGGCTGACAGGCGCAGAGAAGCAGCATTGATGCAATGAGAATGATAATAATATGTTTTTTCATGGTTCAATACCCTTTCTGCGGGTTGATCACGCTGCCGTCGACAGCGTTCAGAATCAGGATCGGCATATAATTGACCGTATCGTCGAACATTCCGCTCGGATCGTGCTCCTTTGTATACGCATAGAACGCCCAGACGGGGATCAGCATGCCCTGATCGATCTTGTCCTGTATGCGCACGCGCCACAGGCCGAGCTCCACGCGGTTGATGTGCATTTCTGTTACGATATCGCTGTTTTCATCCGGATGGTCGTTTCTGTAGATGATGGGAAGCATCTTCTTCATGATCGCTTTGATTTCGGAAAACGGCAGCAGATTCGTCTGCTCTGTGATCACGTCGCTGATCGCAAGTGGATGATCGAACCGGACATAGTAGATGCCGCTGTCGTTGACATCCAACAGCAGCTTTTCCAATTGCCATTGCGGCGCGTAAATGTCATCCTCATCGACGTCGATCACATTGCCCGCCATCAGTGTTTCGCAGCCGTTCACTGTATGGGTGCAGACGATCCGGTACGAAAACCGTGTCGATCCATAGTCCCGTATCAGAAAGATGCGCTGCACGCGATACGATCCGTCCAGACCCGATCGCCGCAGACAATCCTCCGCAGATGCCCTCGCTTGTGCGGGCGTGACCGTAAGCGTATCGCCGCCCTCTTTTGGACACCCGTCCGAAAACGTCAGCTCGCGCTCATAGATATAGCAGCGGATCTCCGCCTCGTTGCCTTTGACGAAGGAAAAGGCGCCCCCGCTCGACACCGGCAGCGTTGAAGTGCCGATCTCTCTGCCGTACTCGTCATAGAATTTCTTGATGACGGGTTCCCTGTTGGTGCCGCTGTTGGTAACGGAAAACCGATAGCCCGTTTCATACGATTCCGCATTGAGATACGTGTTGGTTGAAACTTCCTTACCGGTATCGTCCAAATACACGCCCTTCAAAAGCGTTCCGTCCGCCGGATCGCCGGACGCGACATCAGGCGCTTCCCGATACTGCCGTTTCAATACCGCGATCGCCTGCTCCGCTTCTTCTTGGGATGCGAAATGATATGTTGCGAGATCGCCGTTGTCGATCGCCGCCGTCAGGGTCTGAATACGCGACGCGATCTCTTCCTTTGCGGGCACGTTGACCCTTGCCGTCATCGGCACGTCGCCGACAAGCACATTCCAGAGCTCCGTGACCGTCTCCTGATCGAACTCCATCGGAAACACGCGCACGATCGGCAGCTCCGCGTCCGGCACGACGACCTCGGCGTCTGCGTCGATCGTCAAGTTCCCTTTGTGATACGAATACGTCAGCCGATCCGGCGCATCAAGCCGCTCTCGGATCGTCAGATTTTGCAATTCTGCCGCGATCGGCTTCTTCGCCTGCTCGATCATCGCCGTCTGATCCTTGCCCACGATGATGGAACTCTCCGGCGTCGGCTGACAGGCAAGGAATAGCAATGCTATCAACAATATAGAAATGATGCGTTTCATACGTCTCTCCTTTCCTTTTTGGCTCCCTTGTGTAAAGGGAGCTGTCACCGTAAGTGACTGAGGGATTGTACGGTCTTAACAATCCTCCCGCCGGGCTTTGCCCGCCACCCTCCTTTACACAAGGAGGGCTTTTGGATAATCCGTCAGATCCGGCGTCCCAATCTGCGATATGCGGCTTACGCCGCACAATATATTCGTTCCGCGAATGCGATATACGGCATTGCCGCACGATATGATATCCGTTCCCGCACCCCGCAGGGTATATCGTTTCAACGAAATATCGCGCTCCGAAGGAGCATATCGTCCGGTCCGAACGGAACGGATATTGCTGCAAGGGCAACGCCCTTGCTCAATACCCCTGCATCGGGTCGATCACGCTGCCGTCGATCGCATTGATGATCAGCAGCGGCTGATCGTTTCTCGTCAGATCGTACCCGTCCGAATTCACCCATCCGTAAAAGCACCAGACCGGCGCAAGGATGCCGCGCGTGTAAGAATCCCTGTCCAGAATACGCCAGAGACACAGCCGCACACGGTCAAGGCGGATCACATAGGTCACTTCGCTGTTGATGTTGGTATACTTGATCGGCAGCATCTTCTGAAAGATCGCCGAGATCTCGGAAAACGGCAGCAGCGCCGCGCGGTCGGTGACGGTCTCTTCGACCTTCAGCGGCCCGGTCCAGTTGACCGAGAGGATCCCGCCGTCGTCCACGGCGACCGTAAGCGTTTCGTAGCTCCATTCCGGTCCTTCGTCGACGCCGTCGATCTGCACCTGACTGCTGCCGAAATAGCCCTCCACGGGTACGCCGTCGATGCAGCGCAGAAACCGGACGATATACGCCTGCCGTTCCGGCGTACAGCGCGCACGCGCTTCCTGCACGTCCTCCCATTGCTCGGAGATCATGCGCCGATTGGTCCAAAGCGCGACCGAGTCGATCCGCATGTCGGTGATCCCGCAATCGCGCATAATCGCTTCCGCCTGTTCGCGCGCGTCCTTCGGCGAGACCGAAAGCAGCACCGTTTCCGGCTCGTCCCAGCCCCTGAGCGTGACCGGTTCGGGAAATGCCGCCGCGCCGCCCGAAATACTCTCTGCGGTGACGTCAAGGATCGCCATGCCGCGGGGCGTGCTCCCGAACGTCCTCTCGTACCAGAGTGTCGAGCCGCTTTGCGGGTTGAACCCCTGCGTGTTGCCGTTCTCGTCCACGTAGGAATACGATCCGTCGTCGTCATAACTCGCGTCGTTTTGCGCGCCGAACCGCTTCCCCTCGTCCGTAAACGGACGGCTCAAAACGGACAGTGTTTCGACCGTGCCGCGGTGCTTGCCGCCAAACGTCATCTCGACGCTTTTCAGCGTGCCGTCGCTTTGGGTCAGCTCGACCGTCTCCGGCGCATCGGCAAAGCGCCTTTGCAAGCTTTCGAGGTCCCTGAGCCGCCACGCAACGTCAATATCGTCGTCCGTCAGTCCCTTTCCATGCAGCTCATCGATCTCCTTTATAAGCGCATCCATCTGCGCTTGGATCGCATATTTCGGCTCCTGCGTCGGAAACTCGACCATCTGCTCGTCCCCGCATAGGCGGTTGAAGAACGCGTAAACCGTCTCCTGACTGAACCGATCCGCACCCACGTACAGCAGCGGAAGCCCGTCCGTATCCGGCAGCACGACCTTTGCGTTTCCCTCGATCGTCACCTTTTTCGCCTCGTCCGAAAGTGAAACCGTATAGACCTCGGGACAGCCGAGCGCTTCATACAGATCATTGCCGTTCGGCGTGTCCGGCGCGCCGGTCTCCTTCGCCTTTTCGATCATCGCCTCGTTATCCTTGCCGACCACGATCGGATTCTCCGGCGTCGGCTGACAGGCGCAGAGAAGGAGCAGCGCTGTAAAGAGAATGACAAAAATGTGTTTTTTCATGGCTCAATACCCCTTTTGCGGGTCGATCACGCTGCCGTCGATGGCGTTTATGATCAGCACCGGCTCCGTATCATAGCGCTGTGTGAGACCCGCCCAACCGCTGTTCTCGGAGGGAACCAGCGTGCCGCGAAAAACCCAGGCGGGAACAAGGAGCCCATGATCCATATCATTCTGTTCACGGATGCGGAACAACCCGAGCTGGACATTGTCCACGGTCAGCGTCGCGTCCCGCATCTCCTCATACGCAAGCTTGCGGTTGATCTGCTGCTCAAAAAGCTTCTCGATCTCCGCAAACGGCAGCAGCGGCGCGGACTCGGAATAAACTTCCGTTTCTTTCAACACGCCCACCCAGTTCCAGGCAAGCAGTTTTCCGCTGCCGTCCACAACTGCGGAGATATGGCTGTATTCCCATCCGCGCATAACGTTATTGATCGGGTCGTTTTCGCTTGCCATAACATTACAGTACGACATTCCCGCTCCGTGCACCGCCGGTGTCAGCCGGATCCCATATGCCCATGTTTTCGCGATATATGCATCCTCGCCGCCGTTCGCCGCGTTATTTGTCCAATAAATATCCGCGATCCCGAACGAGCCGTACCCATCCAGACAGGAAAGCGCAACCTGTGCAGCTTCCTTTGCCGAGATCGAAGCGCCTTCGTGCACCTCGCCGTAGCGTTCCGGCGCGATCCGTTCCGCGCCCGCTTCTCCGTTTGCTTTGTGGCAAAAGACGTCAGCCCAATAGCTTCCGTCCCGATCGACGTCGCATCCTGCCCTGTAAAAAATCGGCATATCGGCATCGTCATCGCGCCAGTCGATATGGTCGTTTGACAGCTCCCAGCTGCCGCCGGCATACGGATCGGCAACGATCATAACCGGTCTGTCATTGTTCGGCGCGATCCCGTCCCATTCCGGAAACGGCTCCGTTTTGTCGTCAGTGAGATTACGGTATTGCTCCTGCAGCTGCGCCAGATTCTTTTTACGGTTTTCCATAATTTCATTCCAGCGCTCCTCCGTGTTTTCCGGGTCCTCGCGCATCCACTCCGCTTTCTGTTCCGACGTCGGTTCCTGTATGAGATTGGCAATTTCGCGTTCAAGATCCTCGCGCGTCACCCGATACGACCAGACATAGAGCTTGTCCGTATGCAAAAGCCGCTTCGCAAGCGTCATGCGCTGCTCCGTGGTCAGCTTTGCCCGCTCCACCCGCACCATTGGGAGCGTCCCGTCCGTCAGCACGCAAATCGGCGCATCTGAAACGACATGTACGTTTTGGGCAGGCGTACAGAAATCGGCTGCAAAACGATCCGGCATCTGATCTTTGACCGGAACGGGTGCTTCTCCCGTTTCGGTTTTCTCCGACTGCTCCGAAAGGACCGTATCGATCAGCACGTTCGTGTCCTTCTGCTTCACCGCGTCGACCTCCGGCGTCGGCTGACAGGCGCAGAGGAGCAAAAGCGCTGCAAAGAGTATGATAAATACACGTTTTTTCATGGTTGACTTCCTTTCTGCAAAATCACTGCCCGCGACGGATGATACTGCCGTCGATCGCGTTGATCGTCAAAAACGAATGGCTCCCGTCCTGCGACCAACCCATCTGCCGCCAGAAATCCGGGAAATCATCCGAGGAGAACGGATCGCCCATAAAGTCCCAGCACGGCACCATATACCCGCCTTCGCCGTCCTGCTCGGGAATACTGACCATGCCGAGCCGCACGGAGGTGATCCGATACGTACGGTCAAAGCCCATGGTATCCGCATCGTTGTCTACGATGAGAACCATCTTATTGAATATCGCGATGACCAAATCAAACGACAGCAAGGAGCAAGCTTGTACCGTGATCTCGTCAGGCGTGCAAATGTCTTCATACGTCAATGCGGCAACGCCTTGTTCGTCCACCACAACATAACACCGCTCATAACTCCAGAAGCGGTTATAGTCCGTGTTCTCTACCTCTGTACGGTAGGTATAGGTAAGCGCGGTACCGTTTACCTCGGGTGTGAATACAAGCGTCCAACAAGGTTGGTACGGATTGTTTTCCCGTACGACGCCGCCCCAATAATACCGTGATGATTTTGACAGTGCACAAGTCAGGTTTTCAAATCCCATCTCATGCAGCTTGTTTTCCGCGATCTGGCGGGCTTCATCCTCCGTGACGGACAGCTCGTTCGGCCACGCAGAGGCGTCCTGTCCCCAGAAATAGACCGGGCCGTCCGCATCCCTGAGATAGAAAACGCTGCTGCGCTTGACGTCTGCACCGTTGTAGATGCTGAGCATGGATCGCGTACCGTCCGGGTTCAAGGCATTCATCATCAGGTGCTCATCGCCATAGGTCTTCTGTCCCGCAGCAGTTTGCCAGACTACCGGCTCCCATTCATACGTGGGTGAAAAGGTTTCCAGTGTGTCCGGTGCGGAAGCCGCCTCAAGAATCAGCTGCTGCAGCGCCTCTTCAAATTCCTCTTTCGTATCGAAGCGATCGTAAACCAGACTTCCGTAATCCTCCCAATGATCGAGCGCATCCTTCCATATCGGTATCAAGCGCTCACACATTGCTTTCGTTCTGTTATTTCCGGTCCATTCGATACATTGCGGATCGTCGCCCAAAAGCGCTTTCACGATCCGCTGCGCGTCCTCGTCCGAAAAACTGCGCGGAACGACATGAACAATGGGCAGCTCTGCGCTCGGAAGGATCACGTCTGCATCGACTTCCACCGTGAGCCGCCCTCCGGCGCTTTTCAACGATGCAGTATAGTGTTCCGGCACGCCGAGCCGCGCCGCCCAATCAACCGTCTGTGCCGACGGATCCGGGGATGCATAGGCCGCGGTTTCCTGCGCCTTCTCGATCATCTGCTCCTGATCCTTCCCCACGATAATGGAACTCTCCGGCGTCGGCTGACAGGCAAGGAGAAGCAAAAGAACTGCGATAAGAATGATAAAAATACGTTTTTTCATAGCTCAATACCCCAAAAGCGGATCAATAATACTGCCGTCGATCGCGTTGATGCAGAGCACGATCTCGTCGCCCTCGCGGTACTCGCACCCGCCGCCGCAGCCGTAGTTTGCGAACATCACGTCCGGCTCGCCGTCCCAGTAGTCCGTCTCCACGATATCGCCGTAGCACACCCACACCGGCACCAGCACGCCGTTCTTTTCGTTGGCATTATCCTGCTCGCGAACGCGGATCAGCTCCAGCTTCATGTCCCGGATGTCGACCGCGATCTCGCGCCGCTGTTCCGCTTCCTGCGAAGCGTCCGAATATTGAATATAGACCACACGCAGCATGCGTTCCGCGATCTCCGCGATCTTGTCGAACGGCAGCAGGTTGGTCGAATCGGAGATCGGCTCGGTCACCGTCAGCGGCTCCCGCCATTGCACGCGCGCGACGCCCTTGTCGTCTAAAATGATCGTCATCGTCTCGTATTCCCAGTCGATGGCATACAGGTCGTCCGTTCTCGTCGTCCCCGGCACACCAGCCGCGACCGTCACGCCGCGGTAGGTGCGCTGGCATTGCACGGCGTACGCCCAATGCTTTGCGTCCTGCACGATACCGTCCACATTGCCATTCATCGGATCCCCGATCAGATACACGTGCGTCACCGTCAGCGGTTCGCCCGTCGCGTCGATGATCTCCCGTACCTTTTTCATGGCGTCCGCGTAGGTCAGCTCGATCTTGTCGGACTGTTCGGAATCGGGGAACAGCTCGACCGCGCCGTTCATCGTATAGTACGGAATATCGCCGCGTTCATATCGGAACGACGCGTCGAAATCCGCATGCAGCGGGGACCATATCCAGATGATCGCGCTGTCCGTGTGCGCTTCGAGGCAATTGTACAAAACGCCGGACGCCTCCTGCTGATAAAACGTGCCGTCGGTCTCGCCGTTTTCCGGCTGCTTTACGTCCGCCTCAAACGGCGCTTTTTTGTACTGCTCCTGGAGATCTTGAACGTGCTCCTTCCATTCCTCCTCGGTGATGTCGGCGTCTTTATAGCTTCCGTCCTCCAGCATCTGCATCGCCTGTTCGAGGTCGGCGGCGAGCTGTTCCTTGGTCGCGACCGTCTGCGTGCGATCTGTGATCATCGTCTCGCCGTTTGCAAGATACTGCAGCAGTCGCCGCACGGCGTCCTGATCGAACCCCTGCGCGCGCATCCTTGCCATCGGCAGCGGCCCGTCCGGCACGGTGACCTTTGCGTCGACGTGCACGGTCAGCGCGCCTTCTTCATAGTCATATTGCCAGCGCTCCGGCGCTTCCGGAGGCGTATAGGCTTGCTCGGGCGGCAGCGTCGCCTCGCCCTTTTGGATCATCAGATCCTGATCCTTCTGCAGCACGACCGGCTCGTCCGGCGTCGGCTGACAGGCAAGCAGCATAAACGCTGTAAAGAAAAGGATGAAAATGCGTTTCTTCATGGAATCACTCCTTTCGCGGGCTTCCGAGGTCGTCAGCCCCTACATACAGCGTACCGAATCGTCAAAGGAAAAACATCATGAAACTGTAATGAAGTTGTAATGAAAATGTGTCATTCCATGTGCCTTTGGTACAATTCATGACCGTCAGGTCAATTCATGCCGTCAGTCAACTCATGTCCCGAAGGGACAATTCATAACCGCAGGTCTTTTCATTTCATGCCGCAGCAGCAAATGAATTGCGCTGTGCGCATGAATTGGCTGCGCCGTGAATTGCAGCTTTGCCGCATGAATTGCAGCAAAGCTGCATGAAGAATCTTACGGCAGCGTAACGGACACCGTCGTACCTTTGTCCGGTTCGCTGTCCACCGTGATGACCGCGCCGTGCGCGTCGGCGATTGCCTTGACGAGCGCAAGCCCGAGCCCGCTGCCGCCCTGCTTCTTGCTGCGGGATTTATCCACGCGGAAGAACGGCTCGAAGATGCGGCTTTGCGCCTCCTTCGGGATGCCGCGTCCATGATCGGAAACGGAGAACGTCTTGCCCTTGACTGTGAGCGTGATCGGCTTTTCCTTTGCGTCCGCGTCGTAGGCGTTCGCCGCGTTGACGATCAGGTTATTGAGAAGCGAGCGGATGAGATCGCCGTTCAAAATGAGCGTTTCCGTTTCGCATACAACGGAAAGCGTCGCGCCGCGCTCCATAAGCTTCGGTTCCACGCCGTCTTTTACCTCGTCCAGAAGATCCGGAATATGAGTGGTTTGCAGTTCGATCTCATCGTCGGATGTAAAAAGCTTCAAAAGATTCTGCGTCAGCCGTTCGAGCCACGCCGTCTGCGATTCGATATGCGCAAGCGACGCGTCGCGCTCGTCCTCACTTAGGTTCGCCCGGCGCAGAAGCCCCGCGTGCAGCAAAAGCCCGGTCATCGGGGTCTTGAATTCGTGTGTAACGCCGCCGATGAACAGCCGCTGCCGTTCGTTGCGCTCCTCGAGCTCGGAAATCTTCGTTTCGACCGCGTTCGCCATGCGGTTGAAGTCCTCGCCTAAGCGCCCGACCTCGTCCTTTGTGCGCACCGCGACGCGCTTTTCATACGCGCCGTCGGCGATCTCCCGCGCGGCTTCGGACAGCGCGGTGACCGGCTTTGTGCTCTTTCGGACCAGCGCCATCACAACAAACGCGCCGAGCGCGATCGCCGCGACGCTGACGCCCGCGAAGATCCACGCCATGCGCTGAATGCGGCTGTACACATCCGAGATATCCTCGACCACGTACACGTCGTAGGTCTTACCGCCGACCGACGTGCTGCTTCCCGCGATCAAAAGCCGCCGCCCCTGCACCGTGACCGCGACCGGCGTCGCCTCGCCGTAATCCACGCCGTCCTTTTGCACGTATGCCGACGGGTCCACGATCACGCTCGATACCACCGTCTCGCCGTCCTTCATCAGCACGGAGGTCTGATCGGAAAACCGCGTGAAGCAGTAGCGGACCAGCGACGTGTGCACGGCGTCGGAATCGCTGTTTGCCGCGTAGTAGTTCGCCATCTCGGAAAAGGACGTGCGAAGCGTCTGCTGCTTGCGCTGCACCTGTTCATTGGACAAAGACAGGATCGTGTTTTTCGCAAACAGCAAAAGCGCGACTGTGACCGAAAGGATCACCGCCGCAAGCACGGATGAACATAAAATTGTAATGCGATCAGATAGCTTCATCTTACCGTTCCTCCAGCCGATAGCCCAGCTTCGGGATCGCGCGGATCGCGTCCTCGAGCCCAAGCTTCCTTCTCAGCGCGGAGATCTTGACGTCCACCATGCGCGTCTCGCCGAGATAGTCAAAGCCCCACACTTCGGAGAGCAGCCGTTCCCGCGAAACGGTCATGTTCTTGTGCCGCAAAAGCGCGATCAGCACGTCAAATTCGAGCGGCTGCAGCTCGACCGGCTCGCCGTCCTTCGTCACCGTATGCGTTTCGGTATTGACCACGACGTCGCGCACGCGGTAGACGGCGTTCCATTTCCCGACGCGTTTCAGGACCTTTTCGATGCGCACCATCAGCGTCAGCGGGTCGAAGGGCTTTACGATATAGTCCTCCGCGCCGTCGCGCAGTCCTTTGATTTCGGACGCGGAATCGGTCTTTGCCGTCATATAGATCACCGGAATACTGTACTGCTCCATAAGCCCGAACAGCTCGAACCCATCCATGCCGGGCAGCATGATGTCCAAAAGCGCAAGGTCGTACGCGTGATCGTCTTCGAGCGCGTCCGCGGCTTTCTTCCCGTCATCGAACGCGACGGCGTCATAGTCCGCAAACTGTAGGTTTAAAAGCACCGCGTCGCGGATCGCCGCGTCGTCTTCCACCACAAGAATCCTGTTTTTCATACCGTTCTCCTTCGGTTCTTTGACAACAGTTTACCATATTTCGCGCAATTCCGCCCGCTCCCGTTGTAACAAAACTGTAATTTCTGTGAAAACAATCCTGCCGTTCTTTTCCGCCATTCATGAACAAGAATCAATCTCTATTCTCATGCAGAGTAAAAAAGAGCGGCTGTGTTGCCGCTCAAAGAGAATGCTGTGGTTAAGAGTATTGCAGCGCGTCGAGGATGGTTTGATAATCAACATCGCCGTGATACAGGATCATAAGATCGGAATCATCCAAAAGAATCTCCAATGAGTGATGATTATCAACGGTATCCACATATCCCACCGTTTCTCTTCCGTCCAGCACGGTCGTATGAACCAGTATGTCGTTTTCATCCTTAAAGATGGTACCGCCCCGTTCGTCTCCCCAGATCTGCCATATGTATATGGGGACGCCGTTTTTGCTCTCGTATGTGACGCAAAGCTCCGCATAGGCGTCTTCCAGCCATTCGAATTTGATCTCTTTCATCGAAAGGTCTTCTGATACCGCAATCACCGGGCGGTAGCCGGTATCCTCCGTAAACGCGGCGATATCCGGATATGTTTTTATATGCTGAGCCATTTCTGTGTCAATCACGCCCGACGCAGGCGGAATCGTTACATCAGGCAAAAGCGATCCATGCGTAAAGCTTTTCCCTTCCTGCGTAATATCGACGCCGCCGTCAAATATGGTTACGATATATCGAATAACGCTCTCCGCCCATGCCCGCGCAGGTGGAACCAGCGTAAAGGTCAGCACGATCAAAATGACCACCGCGACCGCGACCTGCCACCAGCGGATGTGTACGATCGGCGCTTTGCGTTCCGACTTGCGCTGCTTTGCCGCGGCTTTTTCAAAGTCCGCCCATTGTTCCTCCGGGATCTCCGGATGCTTTTCTTTGGCGCGCGCAATAAACGCCGACGCCGAAACGGGGTGCTCCTTTGCCCATTGTTCGGCTTCGGTCATCGAGACCGAAAACGAATCGTCCAGAAGATTAGGATGCTCGTATAGGTATTGTTCCGGTTCGGACCTCTTCATTGCGCGTTCCTCAATAGCTTAGACGGTTCAAATACTTGCTGTGTGACGTCAGAATTGTAAAACATGCAAAACCAGCATCGTAAGAAAGATGCTCTTCGGGATCTTGTTCCGCATCCGGTGGAACCGAGCGCGCAGCGTCGCGGGCTTCATGCCGAGATCCTCGGCGATGCTGTTCAGCGGTTCAAACTCAAAGTAGTGCCGAATGAACGCTTCCTTCATTTCCGGCTCCCATGTGCCGATATACTGCTCGAGCGACAGCTTGAAATCGGCGTCTTGGATATCCGGTTCCGTGCTCGCCGTCTGCGCCATAATCTCGTCGTCCTGCGGAATGTCCCGCCGTTTTCGTACCAGGTCGATCGCAAGGTTTCGCGTGCAGCGATACAGAAACGCCTTTGCGTGCCGGATCTCCGTGCCCGCGTCCGTCGCCTGAATAATGCGAACCGCAACCTCCTGCACCACGTCGTCCGCGTCATCGGCATTATGAACCACGCTGTACGCGTACGCGCGCAGCGGATTGAGGTTCTCGATATACGCTTCGATGATCTTTTCGCGGTTCATACGTTGTTATTATAGTGCTTTTCCATGCAATTGTCAAAATGGTTACTCCTCTTATTCTCTAAGAAAGCGTCAGGGCTTGCCAATACAAATATGCTGGCAAGCCCTTTTCAAAAACTTATTTTTTCATCTATATCTCCTGTCAATTATCGCTTTGCTTTCCATTCCTCGTATGCTTTTCTGCCTTCTTCGGTTTCATAATACGCCTGAATGATCGGCAAAGCACAACGGGCGAGCGATTCAAAGACATAATCGGGTATTCCGTCCACCGGACATCCAGTTTGTTCGTTCTTTCGCTTCTTCCCATTAGGAACGGTCTTTTCGTCAGACTGTTCCCACGGGACGTCCTGTTTCTTTTTCATAGCATCACTCCTTTCTTCCATATTCGTTCCATACCCGCCGAAGCGGTGCGATACGCAGGTAAAAGAAAAAGCAGAGCGAATGCCCTGCCGAACGACTTGCCTGCTTGTATTCGATTATCTTTCCTGTTCATGCGAACGCGCCCTCTGCCGTTGCTGTTCCTTCACCGGATGCTTGCGCTCATATTCGTGCTGCAGCTCCATTTTCAGCAGATTCAACAGACGCGGCGCGTCCTTTTGGATGCGTTTGACGCGCTTGACACGGTTCCGCAGCGCTGTGATCTCTGCGGTGATCGCCGCGCGATGTTCCTTGTTTTCTACAAGCACGGTCGGATCGGTCTCGTGCCGGATCTGATTGCGCACTTTGCCGCGCTTGGTTTCCAATGCGGAGATCTGCGCTTTCGTTTGCTCAATGTCCCGGTCCAGATCGTCCGGCGTGTGTAGCTTGTTTTCCTTCAGAAACCGATGATCGGAACAGAATTGTGCGTAGTCCTGCAATTCGTGCCGCAGATCGGCGGACAGGATCACCTCTCGGGTGTAGTGGCTTGCAAGGTCGATCAGCGCGATCAGGATCGCAAAGATTGCATCTACAAGGATCGTGACCGTGTCGTTGGTATGGTTCATCTCGTACACAAGTCCGTCCAGATACTTGTCGATCTCCGAGTGTGGCTGCTTTGGTGGGTGCGTGCGCTCGTATTCGTCCTGTTGGTAGAGCACGTTCAGCGGTGTTCTTGCCCGCTTGCGATACTTCATTTCCACGACTGTCGTAATCAAAACAGCGCTGTCGCTGATCCGCGGCTTGTGATTCTGATACCTGTACCGGAACTCCGGATCGGCTTCGTTCTGATCCCAACGTTCATACATCACATCGTCTGTAAAACCGAGCCGATTCAGGCGAATCCCGCGCTGCCAGTTTTCCGCTTTGACCGAAAAGCGGGTGTAGTCAAACGTGTAGCCCTTGGCTTCCAACTGCTGGATGAAGGTCGGCCAAGCGGAACAGGCGAAACCTACTACTATTACAAATGCTCGAATGCAAAGCGCGGAAAGGGCTGCAAGAAAAAAGCTGTTCGGAAAGATGCGATCGAATATGCTGTCGTCAAGTTTACGGTCGATCATGCGCTTTCCGAAGCCGGCATCAACCGTGCCGCGGATATGATGATTGCGGCGCAGGAGAAAGGCAATCAGCTCCTCCCCGCCCTGCGAAAGCGGTTGGAGGAAAACAAGCTCGCGAGTTCCAATCTGCTGGATGCAGTGCAAAAAGGGTTTTACAATGAAACGGTAAAAGCCAGAATGGAGGAACTGGAAGCGGAAAAGACGGAATTGGAAACGCAGATCATACAAGAGGAAATGCAGATGCCAAATCTGACGCGAGATATGATTCTTCACTGGATGGAGCGGTTCAAACACGGTGACATCCGAAGCGTCAAGTTTCAAAAACAGATCATCGACTATTTTGTAAAAGCAGTATACGTCTATGATGACAGAATCGTGCTGACCTATAACTTCAAAGACGATTCCAAGACAATCACTCTGGAAGAGGTAAATGAAATCTTCCATGAGGAGCTGACAGGTTCGAGTTTAACTTCCTGTGGGGAGCCAAGCCTTTTGAAAAGTGCCCGAAATACGGGCACTTTTCTTGTATCTGTCGTAACAGAATTTTCGGACGTTACTTTCCCGCATTATTCCCAAAGATACACGCGGGATTCGTATGGCTTTAAGGTGCTTTCGGAGATATCCGTATGACTTTGCAGGATCAGCTTGCCGCTTTTCAGATCGAATCCGCGCGGAACCCTGATCTTCATATCCGTATCCGCAAAGGAGCAGATCACAAGCAGCTTCTGTTCATCGGTTTTACGGCTGTAGACGTAGAGCTTGGAACTCAACCGGAAATATTCCCTGTATTCGCCGTCACGCACTGCCGGCAGGGCTTTGCGAAGAGCGATCGCTTTGCGATAGAAATTCAGCAGGGAATCGGGATCTCTTTCCTCGGCGGCCGCGTTGATTTCCTTATAATTCTCATTCACAGGCAGCCACGGCGTACCGGTTGTGAAGCCGGCGTTTTCGCTGTCATCCCATTGCACGGGCGTGCGGGCGGAATCACGGGAGGAACGCCACAGTTCACGCAGACGCTTTTCGAGCGGCTTCTTGGGATTGCTGTTGGCAAAGTGGTTTCGGGTTTGAACGTCATTGTACAGTTCGGGCTTTGCGGGCTTCCAGTTGAGCATACCGATCTCCTGTCCCTGATAGATAAAGGGCGTTCCTTTCAGGAAGAGATAAGCGGCTGCAAGCGCCTTGCCGCTGTCACGGCGATACGCTTCGCTTCCGTAGCGGGAGATGATCCGGGGATGATCGTGGTTTTCGAGGTACAGCATATTCCACGCCTTGCCCTCCAACCCGTACTGCCAGACGGAGAACGCCTTTTTGAGACGGCGCAGAGAGAATTTCGTGGGCAGCCAGTCCGTAAACAGGCAGTCGGCCGTCTGACACTGGAACTGGATCATCATGTCCATCTGCCCGTTTTCCTCGTCTATGTATTCGAGAGCACGCTTCGGCGAAACAAGCGGTGCTTCGGCGAGCGTCATACAGTCGTAATGATCCAGCACGTCCCGCTTGAATTCCGTCAGATATTCGTGCACGTGAGGGCCGTGATTGTAGTGACGCATACCCTTATAAATCGGGAAAAGGCGATCGTCCGGCAGACCTTTCTTTTTTGAAATAAAGGTGATCACGTCCTCGCGGAAGCCGTCCACACCCATATCCAGCCAGAACCGGAGGATCCTTTTGACTTCTTCCCTGACAAGGGGATTGTCCATGTTCAGATCGGGCTGCTTAACGGCGAACAGGTGCAGATAATACTCCCCGCGCACCTCGTCCCACTGCCATGCCGATCCTTCGAAATTGCTCTGCCAATTATTGGGGAGCTTTCCGTTCGGCTTTTTAGGCCGCCAGATATAGTAATCCGTGTAGGGATCGATCCGCTGACGGCTCTTTTGAAACCATTCGTGCTCATCGCTGGTGTGATTCACCACAAGATCCATGATCAGCTTCATCCCACGATTGTGTAAGCCGTCAAGCACTGCCCTGAATGCCTCCATACCGCCGAACTCGGGCGCGATATCCGTATAATCGGCAATATCGTATCCGCAATCTGCACCGGGAGAGGGATAAACAGGAGAAAACCAGATGCCGTCGCAGCCGAGGGATCTGATATAGTCCAGCTTACTGAGAACGCCCCACAGATCGCCCATGCCGTCACCGTTGCCGTCCTTGAAGCTTCTGGGCCAAATCTGGTAAAACACCATATCTTTATACCAGCGATTTCGTTCCATATCGTTCCTCCTTTTCTTTCGTAACGTACCGCAAATGATTACCGGTAACGCTCCTCAAACTGCTCGACAGCGGAAAGCAGATCCGGATCCTTTTTCGCCGTTGCACGCGGATAATGCACCGTGCAGCCGAGCTTGAACTGCCGGATCGCCTGCTTTAAAAGATCGTCCGGGATGCCGTAGAATGCCTCCGCGATGCTTCCGGTGATCGCCGCAAGGGTGTCGCTGTCACCGCCGACGGAGATTGCGTTGCGGATGGCGTCCTCGAACGACGTTGATTCGAGGAATGCCTCGATTGCCTGCGGAACCGTCTCCTGACAGGTTTCGTTGAATTCGTAGGTCGGACGGATCTCATCCAGCGTGAAATCGAGGCGGTAGTAATTGTCCTCAATGAAGGCGCGGATCTCGTCCTTGCTGCGTCCCGTGCGTGCAAGGAAGATTGCGCAGGCGGTTGCCTCCGCCCCCTTGATACCCTCGGGATGATCGTGGGTGACGGCGGTGACGGCATAGGAAAGCTGCTTCACTTCTTCCAAAGAATTGCCTGCCCAGCCGCAAGCGGCGACTCGCATGGCTGCGCCGTTGCCGAAGCTCCTGTACGGTTTCGGATCATCGCTGCTCATCCATACACGGAACCGTCCGCCGTATCCGCAGTTCGGGTACTGTCGCCCGATCTTCTGCATCCATTCCACCGTCTTCTCGGAAAGCCCTTCGACTTTGCCGTCGTTTTCCAGGATCGCCTTTGCAACGGCGATCGTCATGATGCTGTCGTCCGTCGGATAGCATCCGCCGCTGAAAAACGGGAAGTCCTTGCTCCTGTGATTGTCA
>JAFZIH010000042.1 GCA_017554455.1 Clostridia bacterium
ATCCCGTCGCCGAAGCGGCTTGTAATGGCATTTGACAGTTTTTGTGCCCAGCTCAGGGTTTCTTCTTCCATGTTGCTATCCTCCTTATGGTTTTACAGATACAGTATACCATGCCGCGCACGCTTTGTTAAGAGGAAAAATAAATTTTATATATAAAACGCGGCGCCAAAAAGAGTGCCGGGAAAATTGTTCCCCCGGCACTCTCACGCCTGTCATTTTTTCACACAGAGGAACAACCATGCTCCGGCGAGCGGACACATATACGCCATGTGGACGAAATATCGAATTCATCCCACGCTAACCGTCCCTCTGACACTCCTAACACTGCTGTTACCTTGATAAGATTTTCATGATTGCATACTCTGCAGAGTTTCTTATATCAGGACTCCGACTTTGCAAATGCTTCATGAGAAACGGAATATCCGAAACGGTTCCGATCCTTCCGATCGAAACGATCGCATATAATAATTCATACCTATACATCTTTTCGTCGTCCTGATTAAGATAAAACTTCAGGGCATCCCTACTTTTTTTTGTTGCAGAAGCGCCGAGCGCCATCAGTGCGGAGAGTCGGATCTGCCATTTTTCGCTTTTCGTGAATTCTACGATTGTGGTGATATCAATGTCTTGCGGAAGGTTCACATATGTGATCAGATCCAGAGCACGGGAGATGATATCTTTGTCGTCCTCTGATGCGAGCTGTTGGATCATGTAGCAGAACGCCTTACGGTCAAATGACTTTTGCAGCAGCCTGCATATAATGAAATAAGCAGCGTCTCTGATACCTTTTGACTTCTTCTGTTGATTGTCTTCTATTGTTTTAATCAGTAAAGGAAAAACCTCCGGATCTGTAATTTTTTCTGCTTCTCTGTGCGCATGCCAACTTACACTATCCTTGCTGCTTTTCATTTTCTCAGGAAATTGCATTCTGCCGATCAATTCATAAAGAGCAGCTTCATCCATTTTCCTCGTGCTGCTGTTGTTCGGGTGACCATTTGTGTCTTGTCCGGAACCGTTCCCTTGGCGCAGCTGTAGCGGGTCTTTACGCGGCGTTTTTGCCGCATGACCCGGTACATATTGGCTCCAAATTTCAAAAAGCCGAATCAGCTGTTCCTCGTCTGCTTCTTTTCTGCGCAATCTATATACTTGTTCCTGTATCATCCTTTCCGGTTCAAAAAAAGGATGATACGGCGGTTCGATTGCATCAACGACAAAGCCTGTCAATACCGGATAATTCCTGTATCCCGTTTTGGACGCATCAAATAAGCATTCCCATTTCAACTGGGGATACTGATGTCTGAATGTCTCCGCCCAATACAGACCGGCACATGTAATAATCATAGGAAAGTCCTTTGCAAGGATCACGCCATATCCTTGCATGATAAGCCTCCAAAGCTCTATCAAGGATTCTGGCGTAAAATCTCCTTCAAACTGCAAATACACGCACATGTTATGAATCCTTACATCAAGGTATTCCATAAACCATGCAAACGTAGCCTGTGCCTCTTTTTTTGTCATTTCTTGATACGTTTTTTTTAATACCGGCGGCATCGCCACGCATTCATAGATCGAATCCTTGATGGGAATATCTTTCCCCCTGAATAGCATAATGCTGAATCTCCTTCAATTAATCAAATATTGTTACTATTATGTGCGTATTTTCAAGTGAATTCAAAAGGCTTTGCGGGTGTCAAGGGGACGGTCCTCTTGACACATTTGTCCCGTTTTCTTCTCACATACATATAGACACACGAAACGGCAAAAGTGTTACATGTTTTTCATGCTTTATTAATAATATACCATCCTGTCGGAGGCTTGTCAACGACGCGCGGGGGCGGGCTCAACCTATTTTATATTTTCCGAAACGCCGCGCAACGTTTGACACCGTTCGGCGATAATGATATGATATTTCAGTTGGAAACCAATGTTTGAAACAGGAAGGAACGAACATGAAGCATCTAACGGAACACATTCGTCACGTCACGCTGGACGGAGCATCCCTGAAGATCGAACAGGTCGTTGCGGTTGCCCGATTCCATGCAAAAGTCTCCCTCTCCCCCAAAACCTTTGCGCGCATCGACGCATCGCGCGCGCTGGTCGATCGGATCGTCAGCGAAGGCCGGACCGTCTACGGCATTTCGACCGGCTTCGGCGAGTTCTCAAAGATCACGATTTCGAGCGACAAGAGCGCGCAGCTGCAGGAAAATCTGATCCTTTCCCACTGCGTCGCCGTCGGCGAACCGCTCAACGAGGAGACCGTCCGCGCCATGATGCTGCTGCGCGCAAACGCGCTTTCGAAGGGCAATTCCGGCATCCGCAGAGAGTTGATCGAAACGCTGATCGGCATGCTGAACAAGGGCGTGCATCCGGTGATTCCGGAGCAGGGCTCGCTCGGCGCGTCCGGCGATCTCGCCCCGCTTGCGCACATGGCGCTGGTGCTTTTGGGCCGCGGCGAAGCGACCTACCGCGGCAAGCGCATGAGCGGCGCGGAGGCGATGACAAAGGCGAAGCTTCCGACGTTCCACCTGCTTGCAAAAGAAGGTCTGGCGCTGATCAACGGCACCCAGTGCATGACGGCGATCGGCACGCTCGCGTGGTACGATCTGAACCGCGCGGCGCAGCTTGCGGACATCACCGCGTCGCTGACGATGCAGGCGCTGACCGGACTTCTTTCCGCGTTCGATCCGCGCATCCACGCGGTGCGCGCGCACAACGGGCAGAGCCTTGCGGCGAAGAACATACGCACGCTCTGCGAGGGCAGCGCTTCGATGGAGCGCAACAGGAACCTGCGCGTGCAGGACGCCTACGCGCTGCGCTGCATTCCGCAGGTACACGGCGCGGTGCGCGACGCGCTTGCGCATGTGCACAAGGTGCTCGAAACCGAGCTCAACTCCGTCACCGACAACCCGATCCTGTTCCTTGACGACGAAAGCGTCATCTCCGGCGGCAACTTCCACGGCGAGCCGATCGCGCTGGTCATGGATTATATGTCCGCGGCGGCCAGCGAGCTAAGTAACATCTCCGAGCGCCGCATGGAGCGCATGGTAAACCCGGCGCTTTCTAACGGTCTTCCCGCGTTCCTCGCGCCCGACGGCGGCATCAACTCGGGCTACATGATCTGCCAGTATTCGGCGGCGTCGCTGGTATCCGAAAACAAGGTCTTTGCGCATCCGGCAAGCGTCGACTCGATCCCGTCCTCGGCAAACCAGGAGGATCACGTTTCGATGGGCACGACCGCCGCGCGCAACTTCCGCCGCATCGTGAACAACCTCTACTCCGTCCTCGCGTTTGAGCTGATGGCGGCGGTGCAGGGCATCGATCTGCGCGCAAACGTCGAACTCTCCCCCGCGCAGCAGACCGTGTACTCGAAGGTCCGCGCCGTCGTGCCGTTCTATGCAAAGGATGAGGAGATCCACCCGATGATCGAGGCAATGAATAAGCTGATCCGCACGGGCGCGATCGAAAACGACGTAAAGATGATGTTACCCGATTTCCATTGATTTTTATAGGAGGTTTTTATGGACTGCGTATTGAAGCTGGACCGGCTTCCCGAAAAGAAGCCCTTTATCGAAGGCATCCGCCGCGCGCCGCGGCGTGACTCGGTGCTGAGTGAGCACGACATGGAGGTCGCGCTGAAAAACGCGCTGCGCTACATTCCGGAGAAGTTCCACAAAGAACTCGCGCCGGAATTCATGGAGGAACTGAAAACCCGCGGAAGGATCTACGGCTACCGCTTCCGTCCCGAGGGACGGCTTTGGGGCAAGCCCATCGACTGCTATGAGGGCAAGTGCATTGAGGGCAAAGCGTTTCAGGTCATGATCGACAACAACCTCGACTTCGAGGTCGCGCTCTACCCGTACGAGCTCGTCACCTACGGCGAGACCGGGCAGGTCTGCCAGAACTGGATGCAGTATCTTTTGATCAAGCAGTATTTGAAAGAGCTCACGAACACGCAGACGCTCGTGATCGAGTCCGGTCACCCGCTCGGCGTCTTCCGCTCGCATGAGAACGCGCCGCGCGTCATCCTCACGAACGGTCTGATGGTCGGCATGTTCGATAATCCGCAGGACTTCAACCGCGCCGCGGCGATGGGCGTCGCGAACTACGGACAGATGACCGCCGGCGGCTGGATGTACATCGGACCGCAGGGCATCGTCCACGGCACGTTCAATACGCTGCTGAACGCGGGACGGCTGAAGCTCGGCATCCCGAAGGACAAGGACCTTGCGGGACGGCTGTTCGTTTCGGCGGGGCTCGGCGGCATGAGCGGCGCGCAGGGCAAGGCGGCGGAGATCGCAGGCGCAGCCGCGATCATCGCGGAGGTCGACTATTCCCGCATCGAAACGCGCTATCAGCAGGGCTGGGTAAGCCGTGTCAGCGACGATCTTAAGACCTGCGTCGCGTGGGCGCAGGAAGCGCAGAAGGAAGGCAAGCCGCTTGCCATCGCGTATCACGGCAACGTCGTCGATCTTCTGCACTACCTCATCAACAACGACATCCACGTCGATCTTCTGAGCGATCAGACCTCCTGCCACGCGGTCTACGAGGGCGGCTACTGCCCCGTCGGCATCAGCTTTGCGGAGCGCACGCGGTTACTTAGCGAGGATCACGAGGCGTTCAAGGCGGCGGTCAACGCTTCCCTGAAACAGCATATCGCGGCGATCGACGAGCTGCACCGCCGCGGCACGTACTTCTTTGACTACGGCAACAGCTTCCTGAAAGCCGTCTATGACGCGGGCGTGAAGTCCATTTGCAAGAACGGCGAGAACGAAAAGGACGGCTTCGTCTATCCGTCCTACGTCGAGGATATCCTCGGTCCGCAGCTTTTCGACTACGGCTACGGTCCGTTCCGCTGGGTGTGTCTAAGTGGCAAGCCCGAGGATCTCGACAAGACCGACGCCGCGGCGATGGACTGCATCGACCCGACGCGCCGCTATCAGGACCGCGACAACTGGGTGTGGGTCCGCGACGCGAAGAAGAACAAGATGGTCGTCGGCACCCAGGCGCGCATCCTGTATCAGGACGCGATGGGCAGATTGAAGATCGCGCTGCGCTTCAATGAAATGGTGCGCAACGGCGAGATCGGACCCGTCATGCTGGGACGCGACCACCACGACACCGGCGGCACGGATTCCCCGTTCCGTGAGACGAGCAACATCAAGGACGGCTCGAACATCATGGCGGACATGGCGACGCAGTGCTTTGCGGGAAACGCCGCGCGCGGCATGAGCTTGATCGCGCTGCACAACGGCGGCGGCGTGGGCGTCGGCAAGTCGATCAACGGCGGCTTCGGCATGGTGCTGGACGGCAGCGAACGGGTCGACCGCATCCTCTCCTCGGCCATGCCGTGGGATACGATGGGCGGCGTCGCGCGGCGCGCGTGGGCACGCAACGAAAACGCGATCGAGACCTGTCTCACCTACAACCGCGACAACGAGGGCACCGACTGCATCACGATCCCGCATCTTGCGGATGACGCGCTGGTGCATGAAACCGTACTGAATGCTTTGAAAGATTAAAGGAGATCATATTATGGCAAAGATCATGGAATGCATTCCGAATATCAGCGAAGGCCGCCGGCTCGACCTCGTTGAAGAATTCGCAGACATCGTGCGCGCCGTTCCCGGCGTGACGCTCATCGACTATTCGTCGGACGCGAGCCACAACCGTTCCGTCTTCACGTTCCTCGGCGATCCCGATCAGGTCGTCGAAGCGGCGTTTTTGTTCGCCAAGCATGCGGTCGAGAAGATCGACCTTCGCGTGCACGAGGGCGAGCATCCGCGCATGGGCGCGGTCGACGTCATCCCGTTCGTGCCGATCCGCGACATGGAGATGGCGGAGTGCGTCGAGCTTTCGAAAAACTTAGGCGAACGGCTTGCAAACGAACTCGACCTGCCGGTCTTCCTCTATGAGGAGAGCGCGTCCGCGCCGCACCGCAAAAACCTCGCCGCGATCCGCAAGGGTCAGTTCGAGGGCATGGCGCAGAAGGTCCTCGAGGACCAGTGGCATCCCGATTTCGGCGGCAACCGCATCCA
>JAFZIH010000043.1 GCA_017554455.1 Clostridia bacterium
CCGAACCTTTCGTCGCGCTTTCCGTGCTCGATCCCGAGGGAACGCGCTCGCGCGGGTTCTATATCCCCGACGGCGCAAGCGAGAAATTAAGGGCGATCCGCGCGGAAAAGAAGCGGCTCGAACAGCGGCTGTATGAAGCGCCGGACGCTGAAAAGGACGCGATCAAGGCGGAGCGCACGCGTGTCTGCGCCGAGGAGGAGACCGAGGAGCGCGAGATCCGAAAGGCAATGTGCGTTTCGCTTCTCCCCCACGTCCCCGCGATGCTTGAAAACGCGGATGCGGCGGGGCGGCTGGACTTTCTCATCCAGAAGGCGCTGTTCGCAAAGAAATACGGCGGCGTGCGGCCGGAGATTACGGAAACCGCTCTGGAGCTTATCGACATGACAAACCCGGAGCTTGTCGATCTGCTGAAAGCCAAGGGACGCGCGTTCGTGCCCGTTTCGATCGCGACCGATCGCGGGGCGACGGTCATCACCGGCGCGAACATGGGCGGCAAAAGCGTCGCTTTGAAGACGATCGCGCTGAACGCGCTGCTTTGCCACGCGGGATTCTTGGTCTGCGCGAAAGCCGCAAAGATGCCGATGCTGCATTGCGTCAGAATGCTCTTTGACGACGCGCAGTCGATGCAGTCGGGGTTATCCGGCTTCGGCTCGGAGATCGTGCGGTTCAACGAGGCGCTCAAAGACGTCGAACGGGGATATTCCCTGTTTCTCATCGACGAGCTCGGTCGCGGCACGAACCCGGACGAGGGCGCTGTGATCGTGCAGGCGGTGACGCGGCATCTGAACGCGCTCGACGCGATCTCGATCCTGGCCACGCACTACGACGGCGTTGCGGAGCACGCGCGGATGCACTATCAGATCATCGGATTGAAGGACGTCGACCCGGACGCAATCAAAGCGGAGCTTGCGGCGGCGCATGAGGACGGCGTTGCGGTCATTGCGCGGCACATGAATTACGGGCTGTACCGCGTCGAAGGAAAGGCCGACTGCCCTAAGGATGCGCTGAACATCTGCCGCATGCTTTCGATGCAGCCGGAGATCCTCGCGCGTATCGAAGAAGCATATAAAGAATAGGATATTTCCTTGACAACAGACCCCGGAATCGGGTATAATTTTCCTACAGAATTCCATAGGGTCTTCTATAGAGGTGCGGACAGCAGGGTACCCGTCCGACCGGCTTGGGCAGTCGGTATGGTCGTTCGGGAAAGGGGCCGTCCGCCGAAGAGATCGGAACCGCCCGATCCGGTTTCTGGCGTTGCCGTGTAAGCGGCAATGCTGTCATGTTTCGATACCGAGCATGGAGCGCTATAGGTCGATCGGTCGACCTGCAGCGCCTTTTTTTATCCCGATCGCGCCGAAGACCCCGCGGAAACGCTGATCTCATTTCAAATTTCAATTGCGAAGGAGAATGACACATGGAAAAAATGACCTCTATGCTCCGGCTCCGCATGAGCGCGAAGGACGCGCATTACGGCGGAAATCTGGTCGACGGTGCGCACATGGTGCACCTGTTCGGCGACGTCGCGACCGAGCTTCTGATCCAATGCGACGGCGACGAAGGGCTGTTCTGCGCCTACGACAAGATCGAATTCCTCGCGCCGGTCTACGCGGGCGACTACATCGAGGCGTACGGCGAGATCGACCGCATCGGCAACACCTCCCGCGGCATGACGTTCGAAGCGCGCAAGGTCATCCAGGCGCGTCCGGACATCTCTCCCTCCGCCGCCGAAGTGCTTCCCGAGCCGATCGTGGTCTGCCGCGCGCACGGCACCTGCGTCACGCCGAAGGACTGCCAGCGTATCGACCGCAGTCATGACAAATAACGGAGGGACGCCATGGAAAAGCTGATCATCACCGCCGCCATCTGCGGCGCAGAAGTCACCAAAGCGAACAATCCCGCCGTCCCCTACACCGTTGAGGAAATGGTCCGCGAAGCAAAGCTCGCCTATGAAGCGGGCGCGGCGATCATCCATGTGCACGTCCGTTGGGACGACGGCACGCCGACACAGGACCGCGAGCGCTTCCGCGTCGTCATGGACGCGATCCGCGCGGAGCTTCCCGACGTCATCATGATCCCGTCGACCGGCGGCGCGACCGGCATGACGCCCGAGGAGCGTCTGCAGCCGACCGAGCTTATGCCCGAAATGGCGACGCTCGACTGCGGCACCTGCAATTTCGGTGACGACGTTTTTGAAAACACGATGCCCACGATGCGTGCGTTCGGCAAGCGCATGATCGAAAACGGCATCAAGCCCGAATACGAATGTTTCGAGCTCGGGCATCTCGACACCGTGCTCACGATGGCTCGTAAGGGCGAAGTCCCCGGCGCGCCGATGCAGTTCAACTTTGTGCTCGGCGTTCCCGGCTGCGCGCCCGCGACCGTCGATAACCTCGCCTACATGGTCAGTAAGATCCCCGCGGGCTCGACCTGGACGGTCACCGGCGTCGGTCGTTCCGCATGGACCATGGCGGCGGCAGGCATCATCATGGGCGGCAACGTCCGCGTCGGCTTCGAGGACAACGTGTACCTCGGAAAAGGGCACAAGGCGGCCGGTAACGGCGAGCTTGTCGAAAAGGTCGTTCGCCTTGCAAAGGAACTCGGTCGTGAGATCGCAACGCCGGACGAGGCGCGTGCGATCCTCGGCATGAAACCGCGTCAATAAATACATATCAAATACATTTTCAGGAGGAATCACAATGGAACAGTTAAAGGGCAATAAGTACGGCACCCACCGCGTCATCGAGCCGAAGGGCGTTCTCACCCAGGCGGCATGGAAGATCGACAACGACATGACGAAGCGTTACAGCAATGAGATCATCTGCGACGTCATCTCTCTGAACATCGACTCCGCGTCGTTTACGCAGATCGAAGAAGCGTGCTGCGGCGACGAGCAGAAGATCGGCGAAATGATCCTCGGCATCGTGGCGGAACGCGGCAAGCAGCAGAACCCGGTCACGGGCTCCGGCGGCATGTTCATCGGCAAGGTCGCCTACATCGGCGAAGATCTTCTGAAAAAGCCGGACTTTGATCTCAAGGTCGGCGACAAGATCGCATCCCTCGTCTCCCTTTCCATGACGCCGCTGAAGATCGACCGCATCAAGGCGATCCACAAGGACATCGACCGCGTCGACATCGACGGTCAGGCAGTGCTGTTTGAGTCCGCGATCTACGCGAAGCTGCCCGACGATATGTCCGAAGCGCTGGCGCTTGCGGCGCTCGACGTAGCAGGCGCGCCCGCGCAGGCAAGAAAGCTTCCGAAGGAAGGCGATTCCGTCCTTATCCTCGGCGCAAACGGCAAGTCCGGCGTGCTCTGCGGCTGGGAAGCATTGAAGAAGGTCGGCCCGAACGGCAAGGTCGTCGGCGTCGTCCGGAACCCGAAGCAGGTCCCGGCATTGATCGAGCTCGGCGTTTACACCGACGTCATCGTGGCCGACTGCACGAAGCCGGTCGAAGTGCTTGAAAAGGCGCTCGAAGTCAACGGCGGCAAGGAATACGACATCTCCATCTGCTGCGTCAACATCGAATCCTGCGAGATGAGCGCAATCCTCCCGGTCCGCGACGACGGTCTCGTTTACTTCTTCTCCATGGCGACCTCCTTCACAAAGGCGGCGCTCGGCGCGGAAGGCGTCGGCAAGGACGTCACCATGATCGTCGGCAACGGCTACACCAAGAACCACGCCGAGATCACGCTGAACGTGCTCCGCGAGAACGCGAAGCTCCGTAAGCTCTTCGACGAAAAATACTGCTGATTTCTCTTGCGAGAGCAGGTACATCCCCTGCTCTCGCGATCTATATTTTCAGGAGGTTTATCAAATGAAAACCCGCAACGGTCTTTTCGCCGACGTTCCGGAAGAACAGTGGAACGACTGGCACTGGCAGGTAAGAAACCGCGCCGAAACGCTCGACGATCTCAAAAAGATCATGACGCTGACCCCCGAGGAGGAGGAAGGCGTGAAAAAGACGCTCGGCAAGCTCCGCATGGCGATCACGCCGTATTATCTCTCGCTGATCGATCTCGACGATCCCTATGATCCGATCCGCAAGATGGCGATCCCGCGCGCGGAGGAGCTCGACTACGCCGACTATGAGAACGCCGACCCGCTGCACGAGGACACCGATTCCCCGACGCCGGGTCTCACGCACCGCTATCCCGACCGCGTACTGTTTTTGATTACGGACATGTGCTCCATGTACTGCCGTCACTGCACGCGCCGCCGCTTCGCGGGGCAGAACGACTGCGGCGTTCCGATGGCGCAGATCGACAAATGCATCGAGTATATCGCAAACCACCCGGAGGTCCGCGACGTATTGCTTAGCGGCGGCGACGCGCTGATGGTCGGCGACGCGGTCCTCGAAAACATCATTTCGCGTGTTCGCGCGATCCCGCACGTCGAGATCATCCGCCTCGGCTCGCGCACGCCGGTCGTGTGCCCGCAGCGCATCACGCCGGAGCTAGTGAACATGCTCAAAAAGTACCATCCCGTCTGGCTCAACACGCATTTCAACACGCCGAAGGAATTCACGCCCGAAGCGGCGAAGGCATGCGCCATGCTCGCGGACGCGGGCATCCCGCTGGGCAACCAGAGCGTGCTGCTTGCCGGGATCAACGACTGCAGCCACGTCATGATGGAGCTTGTGCACGGGCTCGTAAAGATGCGCGTGCGTCCGTACTACATCTATGCCTGCGACCCGTCCCTCGGGCTTTCGCACTTCCGTACCCCGGTATCAAAGGGCATCGAGATCATGGAAGCGCTGCGCGGTCACACCTCCGGCTACTGCGTCCCGACGTTCGTGGTCGACGCGCCGGGCGGCGGCGGCAAGACGCCCGTCATGCCGACGTACCTCATTTCGCAGACGCCGAGAAAGGTCATCCTGCGCAACTTCGAGGGTGTCATTACGTCCTATACCGAGCCGGAGCATTACGTGTCCAACTGCCATTGCGACGTATGCACAGGCAAGAAGAAGATCGAAAAGACCGGCGTCGCGTACGTTGCCGAAGGCACAAAGCAGCACTACCTCGAGCCGACGAAGCTGCTTAGAAACGAGCGGCACGTCAAGCACTGAGGTACGGGTATGGAAAGCAAACTCGGCTTGAATTTTGAACTGGTCAACGAAGCGCGGCAAAGCGCGGCGCACGTCGCGGCGGACGTACAGCGCTTCATCGACGTGCATACGACCGTCACGGTCGAGCGTACGGTCTGCCGGTTACTCGGCATCGACGGCGTCAACGACATGGACGTTCCCATGCCGAACGTGGTCGTGGACCGCATGATGGAGGACGCGCTGCTGCCGCAGGGCGCGGCGTGGCTGATCGGCACGCTGATCCTCGAAACCGGGCTCGATCCGCAGGGCGTCGCGGAAGCGATCGACCGCGGCGAGATTGACCTCAAGAAGCTTCCCGCGCACGACGAAAAAGAGATCCGAAACGCGCTGCAGCCGCATATCGACGCGGCCATGGCGCGGATCAACAAAAACGTCGCAAAGCGCAACGAATATCTCGGGCGCTTCGGCGACAAGCAGGGTCCGTACCTCTACATCATCGTCGCGACCGGCAACATCTATGAGGACATCATCCAGGCGAAGGCCGGCGCAAAGCAGGGTGCGGACATCATCGCGGTCATCCGCACGACGGGTCAGTCGCTCCTGGACTACGTTCCCTACGGCGCGACGACCGAGGGCTTCGGCGGTACCTACGCAACGCAGGAAAACTTCCGTCTGATGCGCGCGGCGCTCGACGAGGTCGGCGAGGAGCAGCACCGCTACATCCGGCTCTGCAACTACTGCTCGGGCCTCTGCATGCCGGAGATCGCGGCAATGGGCGCTCTCGAACGGCTCGACGTCATGCTGAACGACGCGCTGTACGGCATCCTGTTCCGCGACATCAACATGCAGCGCACGATCGTGGACCAGTATTTTAGCCGCATCATCAACGGCTACGCGGGCGTTATCATCAACACCGGCGAAGACAATTATCTCACGACCGACGACGCGATCACATCCGCGCACACGGTGCTTGCGTCGCAGTTTTTGAACGAGGCGTTCGCAAAGTGCGCCGGCATGCGCGAGGAGCAGATGGGTCTCGGACACGCGTTCGAGATGGACCCGGCGGTCGAAAACACGTTCCTCTATGAGCTTGCGCAGGCGCAGATGGCGCGCGAAATCTTCCCGAAAGCGCCTTTGAAGTACATGCCGCCGACCAAGTACATGACCGGCAACATCTTCCGCGGACACATCCAGGACGCGCTGTTCAACATGGTCACGATCCTGACGAATCAAAAGCTGCATCTTTTGGGCATGATGACCGAGGCGATCCACACGCCGTTCATGTCGGACCGCGCGCTGTCGATCGAAAACGCGCAGTACATCTTCCGCACGATGAAGGATCTCGGAAGCGAGCTCACCTTCAAGGAGGGCGGCATCATCCGCTCCCGCGCAAACGAAGTGCTGACGAAGGCGACGGAGCTTTTGAAAGAGATCGAGAACTTAGGGCTCTTTACCACGCTCGAGCGCGGCATCTTCGCGGACGTCAAGCGTCCGAAGGACGGCGGCAAGGGTCTTGCGGGCGTTGTATTGAAGGATGAACACTACTTCAACCCGTTTATCGAGGTCATGAAAGGCAAGGTGGCAAACGAATGAGCAGCGGACTGTATAACACGCATAAGATCGAATTCGACACCACGCTCGATCTCACACGGCTGAAACCGTACGGCGACACGATGAACGACGGCAAGGTACAGCTCTCCTTTACCCTGCCGGTCAAGGACGACGAACGCGGCGTGGAAGCGGCGCGGCAGATTGCAAAGAAGATGGGTCTCGACGAACCGAACGTGACGTATCACGCGGCGCTCGACAAGGAGTTCACGTTCTACGTGGTCTACGGCAGCTGCGTGCACACCGTGAACTATGAGGACATCCACGTCATCACCGTCGAATCCGAGGTGATGAGCATGGAGGAAACGAACGACTACATCCGCGAGCACATCGGAAGAAAGGTCGTCATGGTCGGCGCCTCTACCGGTACCGACGCGCACACGGTCGGCATCGACGCGATCATGAACCGCAAGGGCTTTGCGGGGCATTACGGCGTGGAGCGCTACGAGATGATCGAGGCGTACAACCTCGGCTCGCAGGTTGCGAACGAAGACTTCATCAAAAAGGCGGTCGAGGTCCACGCGGACGCGCTGCTCGTCTCGCAGACGGTCACGCAGAAGGACATCCACATCCAGAACCTCACCAACCTCATCGAGCTTCTGGAAGCGGAGGGTCTTCGCGATAAGTTCGTGGTGGTCTGCGGCGGTCCGCGCATCACGCATGAGCTTGCCAAGGAGCTCGGCTTCGACGCGGGCTTCGGCGCGGGCACGTACGGGGACGACGTCGCAAGCTTCGTCGTGACGGAAATGGTCAAACGCGGCATGAAGTAAGCCGCCAAGATAGATACGAAATTCATCAAGGAGGAATAAGAAATGGCAAAGAAACCGGTCATCACTGCCGCCGAGGCAGCGAAAATGATTCCCGACGGCGCTACGATCATGTGCGGCGGCTTTCTCGCCTGCGGACAGGCGCGCGCCATCGTCAAGGAGCTTGTGAAGCTCGGCACGAAGGACCTCACGCTGATCGCAAACGACATGGGCCGCGCAGTCGGTCCGATGGGTGAGGAGTTCTTCGGCATTGCGGAGCTCATCCACAACCATCAGGTCAAGCGCGTCATCGCAACGCACGTCGGCATGACGCCCGAGGTCGGCGAACAGATGAACGCCGGCACGCTCGAAGTCAACCTGATCCCGCAGGGCTCGATGGCGGAGTGCATCCGTGCGGGCGGCGCGGGACTGGGCGGCGTATTGACTCCCGTCGGCGTCGACACGCTGATCGAGGAAAGCCCGCTCTGCATGGGCAAGCAGGAGATCGACGGCAAACAGTATCTTCTGATGAAGCCGCTCCACGCGGACTTTGCGCTGCTCGGAACGTATAAGTGCGACGAAGCCGGCAACTGCTGGTACAAGGGCACGATGCGCAACTTCAACACCGTCATGGCGACCGCGGCGGATACCGTCATTGCCGAGACCGAATACCTCGTCCCGATCGGCGAGATCGAGCCCGAGAACATCCACACGTACGGCATGTGCGTCGACTACATCGTGGAAGGAGAGAGAAAATAATGGATAAAGCTGAAATCAAAGCGTTTATCGCAAAGCGCTGCGCGAAAGAACTGAAGGACGGCGACGTCGTCAACCTCGGCATCGGCCTCCCCACCATGATCCCC
>JAFZIH010000044.1 GCA_017554455.1 Clostridia bacterium
CGCGGTTCACTCGGCGTATGCAGCGCGATCTCTCTTGCGCAAAGCGCCTGGAGTGCAAAGCTCATATCCATGATTTCTGCAGGATGTCCGTCACCGGAAGCAAGATTGACCAGTCGCCCTTCCGCAAGCAGATACAGCCAGATTCCGTTGTCGAGGCGATATCCGATGATGTTCGGCTTCATGTTGCGCGTTTCAACCGCGATCTTTTTCAACCCCGCGACATCGATCTCCACGTCAAAGTGCCCGGCGTTGCACAGCAAAACGCCGTTTTTCATCAATCGCATATGTTCCTCGGTAATGACATCACGCATGCCCGTTACGGTCACGAATACGTCTCCGATCTTTGCCGCTTCTTCCATGCGCATCACGGTAAATCCGTCCATGACCGCTTCGATGGCTTTGATCGGATCGATCTCCGTGACGACAACGCGTGCGCCGAGGCCCTTTGCCCGCATCGCAACGCCTTTGCCGCACCAGCCGTATCCTGCAACGACGACGGTCTTTCCCGCGACGATCAGGTTTGTCGTACGGTCGATCCCGTCAAAGACCGACTGACCCGTTCCGTAGCGATTGTCAAACAGATGTTTGCACTGCGCGTCGTTTACAGAAAACATCGGAAAGCGCAGCGTACCGTCCTTCTGCATGGCAAGCAGGCGATGAATGCCTGTCGTCGTTTCTTCGCAGCCGCCGCGTACCTTCGGGATCAAATGCGGAAGTTTTGTATGCAGCATGGTCACAAGATCGGCACCGTCGTCGATGATCAGATCGGGTTCTGCCGTAAGAACGCTCGTAAGGCACTCTTCATACAATTCGGGAGACGCGCCGTGAACAGCAAAAACCGACATGCCCTCATTTACAAGCGCAGCCGCGACGTCGTCCTGTGTGGAAAGCGGATTGCTGCCCGTGACGAACATTTCCGCGCCGCCTGCCTGCAGCACTTCGCAAAGGTATGCGGTCTTTGCTTCCAGATGAACGGAAAGCGCGATCTTCAGCCCTTGAAACGGTTTTTCTTCGCGGAATTGCTTTTCGATTCTGTTCAACAGCGCCATGTTGCGGCGGACCCATTCGATCTTGTCTTTTCCGGACGGAAAGAGTGATTCATCGGAAATCAGGTATTGATGTTTTTCCATATCAGTCCTCCAAATACGCGATTGCTGCCTGTAATTGCAGATCCAAATCAAACGGGATCCGGTCAATTGAATACGATTGCGCTTCCTCGGAAAGTTCTACGACTTCATCCGGGATAATACCGTGATCCTGTACGCAAACACCGTTCGGCGTATAATAGGCGTCTGTCGTGATCTTAATCCAGCCCTTCGTCTCCTTTATCTCGAAGAAGCTCTGTACGATCCCTTTTCCGTATGTCTTTGTGCCGATCAGATATGCCGCGCCGTAATCCTTGAATGCACCTGCGACAAGCTCGCTTGCCGACGCGGAATACTCGTTCAAGAGCAATACCATACGAATATCGAGGCCGCTTTGCTTGGTCTTGTATTCGACGGTATCGCCATCCCTTGAGCGAAGCGTGGTAACGATATAATCCTTCGGCAGGAAGATATCGGCAATGTCTATGGCATCGTAAAGCGATCCGCCGAGATTGTCACGGAAGTCAAATACGAGCGAACGCATACCCGCTTCACGCAGCTCCTTGATCGCCGTTTGCGTTTCTTCCACACATGTCCCGTGGAATGATAAAAGATGGATATATCCGATCGTATCTGTCAGCATACGATAAGAAACGGCAGGCGTATGCACTTCTCGCGCGACGATTTCAAATGAGAGCATTTCTTCTCCGCGCTGAATCACAAATGTATTTGCAGCGCCGTCCTCCGCTTGTACATTTGCGAGAAAGTCGTTCAGAGTCAGTCCTTCATATCCCGTTCCGTTGATCTCGCGGATGAGATCGCCCGGTTCCAGCCCTGCTTCGCTTGCGGGCGTATTATCGTATACTTCGAGGATCTCGACGTCGCCGTTTGCGTTGACCTGTGTAAGAATGCCGATACCGATGAACGTCCGATCGTTCTGCTTCGTCAGATCGGCGTATTCTTCTTTCGTATAGTATTCGGCATACGTATCTCCTGTCGCTGCAGCCAATCCTTTCAGCACGCCGTCCGTCAGCTGTTTCTCGTCCGCATCATAGTAGAAATAATGCTCGCGGATAATGTCCCTGAGTTCACGGACTGCTGCAACAAGATCGCCGTCCTCTCCGGTATATTGCTTTCTCGCGGCCGACCACGTAACGGCATACACGATTGAAGCAGTCAAAGCGATCGCGATCAAAAAGCAACAGATAAGAAGGACCCGTTTGCCGATCCTGCTCTCCCGTTTCTCTGATTCATTTGTTGTCTGATATATTTGTTCCATAATACTTTTCCCTTAATTTGAAAAAGAGCTGTGAACCAAAATCTTTCATTCACAGCTCATGGATCCGAGGGCCGCTCTGTCACTCCATATAGGTTTTCAGAAAGACCGGAAGCTGTTCCGGTGTGCACGAAAGCGATAAAACGAGTTTGATCCCGTGCGTCTCGGAAAATACGTCGAGGCAATCGAACATTTCTTTTAATGAGTTGAGATCGTGCTGAACGAGATGCATAAAACTGTCGATCACGATATACTCAAGGTCATGATCGGACGCCGCGATGCCGCAGAGAAAGCCGTAAAACATCTTCGGGCCGGACAACGCATATTCCGTTGCGTTAATGAACCGAACGGACAGATTGAGATCGAACATATAGCTCTCGTCCTCGTCAACGAAAACAACACTTCCCTTTGCCTGCTCTGCAGCCTGATTGGCAATCTCGAGGATCTTCTTTGTTTTTCCCGAGCCCTTTTCACCGAAAATAAGCTGAATCAAATCCGCACCTCCGATTTTTGTTTTATTATATCGCAAACATATGTATCATGCAAGTCCGTTTCCTGTTAATCGAAATAAGAGCGCATCCAGCGATACCGCGAATCTTCGCGCCAGCCCTCCCCCGTCTCGTCCCGCGTCGAATAATTGCATACGCAGTCGGGAAGCGCGGCTTTCACGGCTGCGGCCTGTTCGCGGGAAAACGGGTTCATCGCATACCATAGACGTTTTGCGCCTGTCAGTTCAAAGAGCGGCGTCAGATCCGATACGCCCGTGTTGCAGACGTTGACGTCGATCAGCGACGGCATTTCCGTCAGCGGAGACAGATCCGGTATTTTGTTCATGAACAGCTCGATATACTCGAGATCTTTCAATGTAGTTAAAACGGAAATATCCGTGATCTTGTTATCCGCAAGAATCAGTATTTTCAGTTTTGTCAACCCCGCGATCACTTCGAGATCGCTGTTGGTCAGGTAATTGTGCCCGAGATCGAGCGCTTCAAGATCGGTGCAGTATTTCAACGCCTCGATATCACCCTCATAAAGCCGAACTGCCTTCTTTACGGATTCATTGTATGCGTCTGAGGATTTCGGGTTGGTGTATTTGGACGGGTTCTTTGTTGAAAACCCGACGGCGTCGGTACGCAGTTTGCGTTTCCCGATCACGATGGTCCATACGAACTTGATATCCGGATGCGCGTTGCACAGCGATTCCATCTGTTCGTTCGTCAATCCGCAATCACACAAAACCACTTCTTTCAAAAAAGGTAATCTCTGTATAAGCGCTTCGACATCTTCCGTCCGCGTCATCTTTGTTTTCGACAGATCAATTTCTTCCGTACCGCCGTCAAAGGTTTGTCCGAAGGCGTCGACCGGTCCTGCAATCAACACATTCGGGAAAGCTGACACAAGCGCACTCGCATTGTCAGCATCCATATCCGAAGGCAGCGCAAGCGTTCGCAGATTATGGAAAGAATACAGCAATTCAACGATGTTATCCAATGAAAGTCCGGACAGCGCACGCAGATCAAGAAGCTCGGTTTCGGAATCAAATCGCATCGTTCCGACGGAAAGGTACCGCCGCACGGTCATATTCGGGAACGCCTGCAGAAATGCATTGACCGCCGTATCGTTCCAGCCGCTTTCACGCAGATCGACTGTTTTCAGATTCGGGAAGAAACGCAGAGTCACCGTCAGTTCTTCCGCATTCGCATCCGGAGGCACGATCAGTTCTTCGCTCGTTTCGTCGATCGTTCGATTGCCGACCGAAAGCGTATAATGCACCGCAACGGCAGGATGTGATTCACTGAACGACGAAAGCGCTTCATACGCGGCGCTGCCGGAGGCGTCCACCGTGCGCAAATTGCGGAAAGCATCCAATAACCCGACGTCCTCGTCGGTTGCATGCGGCAGCGTCAGCTCTTCGGAATCGCTGCGAAACACGCCGTCCGTCAGCGTCTGATTCCAGATGACCCGACACTCCGGCAGTATACGAGAGATCTCCTCAATCTGCGAATATTGTGTATACGGGAGCGCGGTCAGATCCAGCAACCGAAGGGACTGCATTCCGCGCAGCGTATCCAAATCCGGCATTCCCTCATCCATTGTAACGATCCATTCGGTTTTCGGAACCGTAATCACGTCTTCTGCCGGCTCTTCCGCGATCGGTTCCGTCGTAAGAATCTCAGCTGGCGGAGTTTCATCAAACAACGATCCTGTCTGCATAGGTCGTTCTTCGCAGCCGAGCATGAGGATTCCGAGAAGCAGACAACAAATCAGAATAATACGCTTCATTGGATCATCTCCTTTTGCGCACGATCAGCAGTAAGACAAGTAATAAAACGAGTAAAAGCAAGAGCCCGCCGCCAATCAGCAGGATCGTACCGTTCTGTATGCCGGTCCCCGCGTTCACGGGTTGTTCCGTCGGTATCGGAGCCGGTGTTTCTGCGGGTTCGGGCGTAAACGGCGCTTCTGTTTCCGTTTCAAGGATTGTATCATCGGGCATCTGCTGCACGGGCTGTTCCGTGAACAGCGGCGTCGGGGGTTCGGTCGGCTCCGCGGTCGGCGTAGGTTCCGGTGTCGGAACCGGCGTCGGTTCGGGTGTAATTTCAGGCGTCGGCGTGACGGACAGTGTATATGGATCAACATGCTCGAACATATCATTCACGCCGGGCGTGTCTGCACCGACTGTCGTATAGGCAAGCCCGAATTCAGCGATACTGTATTCGGTGGTTGAAACGTGATGATTGTCCTTTTTAATCTGAGATAAATGGCATTGGAACGCATCTTTTGCGCTTTCAAACGCGGTTTTCCCGTTCAGCGCATCGATCGGGTGATTCACGTCCAGCGTGAGTTTATTTTCCGCATACAGATGGATATACAGCTTTTTGACTTCCCAAGGTTCGGATTGCGGATATCCTTTGGGCTGATATTCCGGATCCGCCGCAAGCGGAACGGCTGTCATCACGCCCTCGGAGAGAACTTTGTGCTGCCAATGCCCGTATTCTCCGTTCAGATCCTGCGTGACGACGACCTCAGGACGGTATTTTCGGATCTGCGTGACTGCATACCGTGTTACGTCGTCCGTCGTAAACGTATGATGAAATTTGTTATAATAGTCCTGCGGAATATCCGGGAACCCACCGAATACGGGCTGTGTTTTGAGTCCGAGCACCGAAGAACTGTTCAGGTCTTCCTGCCGACGCTGCCGCTGGAACTTTTCCGGCAGCTTTGTACTCATGATCATAGATACGCCGGTCAGGCCGCGTTCCGCGTCATACAGCGGATAAACCGCGCCTAAAAACAGGACATCGTCGTCCGGGTGCATGGCAAACGTCATATAGTCTGCTTTTTCTGCGGTCGGCGCAAACGGGTGATAATCCGGAACGTCGCCTTCTCCGTAAGCATAAAGCGAACAAAGCGCGCAATTGTCCGCATCGGCACGGATTGAAACCTTGCGCGTTTCCGGCAATGTCTCGATCAGATTGTTGTACAGAAGAATGCCCGGTTCCTCGGAAATCTTCTGCCCCGAACCATCAAACTGCATAACGGTATAGTCGACCGGTTCATAGTAAAAAGATATGAAAACCGAAGCGACCGGAACGGAATCGCTCCATTGGATCGAAAGCGTCTTCCCCTTGTTCACGCGCTGCGCCGAATCCCAATCCGCATCGGTGAGCCGGTCGGCATGCACAGTAAAATCTCCGGTATATTTGCATTTACCGGAAAGGTTTTCCGCCGAAACGTTCTCAGCATTCGCATTTCTCGGCGCCGCAAGCAGGACCGATGCAACGGTCAGGATCATAACAACCAACAATTTCCGTATACGTTTTTGCATCGGTTACCTCTCAAATCCGAGTTCCAAAAGCAGTTTATCAAAGCTGCGTTCGGTTTCTTCCGCTTGCTGCGCTTCCTGCAGGTACTGAGGAAGCTCGTCGAAAGGAATGCGGAACGTGTCCTTCCAGTACTCGGCCTTTTTTGTGTTTCTTCCGGTGTTGTCAAAAAATGCATCCATGGAGAAGAAATCTCTGCCTCGGACCGATCTGAACGTCAGGATCAGAAAAGTCAGATGCGGCGCGCACATTTCATACGTGAGATATGCATCATCCTCGCCGTTTCCATCCGTGTCAAGGCGGTCGACGACCATCTGATAATGCCCGGTACCTGTTTTGATGATGTCCCCGGACTCTGCGCGGTCATAGTTTATCTTGTTGTCGCGCGAACGCTCACGTTCGCCGAGCGTACCGATTGCGGAATTGACCTGTGAAACAAGGTTCAGTCCCGCTTGTTTATACGCCCATACGATACTGGCAACGCATTGCATCCCGGTATAATAATATGTACCGTTCGCGTCTGAAGTCGGATGTTCAAGCTTGGATCCCCATTCAGGGTTGACTCCCCAATCCCGCGCCGCCTGATATGAGCCGTGCCCCTGATAAACAATGGATAATCCGTACTCCGCCATGTGAGAAATCAGTGAGACGCCGGACGTGACCGCTCCCGCGCGGGTATAAAGACCGGCAGCGACGATATCCTTGCTGATCGCGCGGTTCATATCATCGATCGTAACATTCTCATTTGCAAGAAGGGATCGGACTGAGGTGCGAACGTAATCGAGCCCCTCCGCACGGATCGGATAGCGAAAACCGGAAACGACAGTCACATCGATCGGCTGGTATTCATTCCCCTCTGCGTCGCGTGTGTGGAGCGTATACTCTCCGTCGTACTTATATACGCGCAGTGTTTCCGCGGATTCGCCGGACTCGCTTACATCAAACCAATCGTGGGAATCTTCCGGCGGGATCAGTCCTTTCTTTGTAAAACAATATTGCTGCAGCAGCTTTCCGTCCTTCGCGACCGCTTCAACGACAGCGCCGCGCACAGAAACGACAAGATCATCATTTTCGGCCAGGAATGTCACCGGTATGCTGCTATGCTCGGAATACAGGATCAGGTCGTCACGGACCAACTTGAAATCATCGGCTTTCATGACGTCCATTTTGGAATAATACGTCAATTTGACAACACGATCCTCATCAACGTGCAGTTCCACGCTTGTCTGATCGGAAGTGAAAGTACCGGTGTGTTCCTCATCCATAGAAGAAACAATATATGTTCCGTCGTTTCTGAGCTCGAGAGAGAACGGCATATCTTCAATCGTCCAGACCCCAGCATATGGATTCGGTTCGGGTGTCAGCGTCGGTTCCGGCGTAGGCGTTTCTGTCGGCTCAGGTTCCGGCGTCGGCGTTTCCGGCACAACGATCGCAACTTCATCTTCGCCGGAATGCACCGCTTCGATGTACACTTCGCTTTCCGAAGTGGAAGACGCGTCAGGCAATTCGGAATCTGCAGGGCCTTCCGGGACGATTGATCCCACATTTGCCGCCTGTCCGTTTATACATCCGGTGATCAGCAAAAGAGCTGTGAGAAGTACTATGATAAAACGAAACCTGTTACGCATAAATTTCTCCTTTTATCACAGTATACATCTTTTTTTGCGTTTTGTCCATGAAAAAAGCGAAGGATCTCTCCTCCGCTCTTATTGGTTATGGATTATTCGGCTTTGAGAAGGAACTCGCGATACGCTTTGAATGCTTCGTAGAGATCCGCTTTCGAAATGATCTCCCACGGTGCATGCATGGACAGGACCGCAACGCCGCTGTCGATCACTTCCATGCCGTATTCCGCACAGATATACGCGATCGTTCCGCCGCCGCCCGCATCGACCTTGCCGAGTTCCGCCGTCTGATAACGCACCTTTGCGTCGTCCATCCATTTGCGGAGCTTTGCCATATACTCTGCATTTGCGTCGTTGGAACCGCTCTTTCCGCGTGCGCCGGTGTACTTATTGAAGCAGACGCCCTGACCGAGGAACGCGCTGTTCTTCTTTTCAAAAACGCCGGCGAAGTTCGGATCGAAGCCCGCGCTGACGTCGCAGGACAACATATGCGCGTTCGACATGGCGCGACGCAGTTTCAGTTCGGAATACTCACCGGTCAGGTTCATCACCTCCGCAACGGTGTTCTCGAAATACTTTGCGTGCATGCCGGTCGCCCCGACGGAACCGATCTCCTCTTTGTCTGCGAGGATGCAGCAGCAGGTCGCTTCGGGCGTGTTCTTCACGTCGAGCATGGCCTTGATCTGGGCAAATGCGCAAACGCGGTCGTCGTGTCCGTAGCCGATGATCATGCTGCGATCGAGACCGAGCTCGCGGCATTTGCCTGCCGGAACGACTTCGATTTCAGCAGAAAGGAAATCCTCTTCCTCAATGCCGTATTTATCCTTGAGGATCTTCAGCATGTTCGCCTTGACAGGTTCCTTCTCCTCATCCTTCAGCGGCATGCCGCCGATGATGACATTTAAGTCTTCACCGCCGATCGCTTCCGCGGCTTTTTTCTGTAGCTGTTCCGCGGAAAGGTGGATCAGAAGGTCGGAGATGCCGACGACCGGATCGTTCTCGTCTTCGCCGATCACAATGTTCACGATCGTGCCGTCCTTCTTTGCGACGACGCCGTGCAGCGCCAGCGGGATCGTAACCCACTGATACTTCTTGATGCCGCCGTAGTAATGCGTATCAAGATACGCAAGGCCGGAATCTTCATACAGCGGATTCTGTTTCAGGTCCATGCGCGGAGAATCGATATGCGCGCCGATGATATTGAAGCCCTTCTCCATCGTTTTTTTACCGATGATGAACAGCATGATCGCTTTACCCATGCAGTCCGCATAGACGCGATCCCCTGCTTTCAGTTTGCCGTTTTCCGCGATGATCTCATTGAGATCACGGTAGCCGCCTGCTTTCGCGCGTTCGATCGCGCCGATCACGCACTCCCGTTCGGTCTTGCCTGCGTCCAAAAACGCGCGGTATTCCTTTGAAACGGTTTCGAGTTTCCTGAGCTCGGTCTTGTTATAAGTGTTCCAAGCAACGGTTCGTTCCATATATGCCTCCAATTCATTTTTTCTGTATTGTAACACGAATCATCAAATGAATCTACTGTTTTACATAAGAAAAATCATATAATCATTCTCTTTTAATTTCTAAACGTCAAAATAAGTCAGCCGTGTTTCATCCGATATACAACATTTGCCGTTGCAAAGAAAAGCCCCCGAAAACCAATGTTTTCGAGGGCTTTGGTCTGGGTGAGAAGATTTGAACTTCCGGCCTCTTGAACCCCATTCAAGCACGCTACCAAACTGCGCTACACCCAGATATTGGAACCGAGTGATATATTAGCATCCGGTTCCGCGTTTGTCAAGTGCAATTTGCCTTTTTACGGAATGTTGATCGAATCCGTTACCGGATTGTCCGAGCTGCACATGTCGTTTACCATTTCCTTCGTGGCACCGAAGATATGGAGCACATCGTTCGTGACGTTTGTGACCCATTCCGCGATCGGTCCTTTCAGGATACCTTTTTCATTCATAAAACAGAGCAGCGCGCATGCCAGCACGATTACTACTACAACGATTCCTATGATCCGAAACAGCCATTTCATAAGAGCGTCTCCTTTCTGTCCTTTTCAGCCGATATCCATACATTCCGTCTCGGATATCGCCTTCTGTATCATCGGCTCAAAGTCCACGAGCGCTTCGCTTTCTCTGAGCTTGTCAAGCTTTGGTTTTGTGACGGGGTGCTTCGGTACGAATACCGTGCAGCAATCCTCGTACGGTAGGATCGACGTTTCGAACGTACCGATCTTCTCGGCCTTCTCGACGATCTCCTCTTTATCAAATCCGATCAGCGGCCGGAACACAGGCATGTTCACCGCATCGTCCGTTACGCAAAGCGATTCGATCGTTTGGCTTGCGACCTGTCCGATCGATTCGCCTGTGATCAGCGCCTGTGAACCGTTGTCTTTCGCGATACGCTCCGCAATCTTCATCATCAAGCGCCGCATCAATACCGTCGTTTCCGTCGATGGGCAACGGTCGTAGATCGCCATCTGGATCTCCGTAAACGGAACCAGATACAAGTGGATCCTGCCGGCATAGCGCGATACGATCTTCGTAAGCTCGATGACCTTATCTCTGGCGCGCTCGCTCGTATAAGGATAGCTGTAAAAATGCACCGCATCCAGCATAACGCCTCTTTTTGCGATCATATACCCGGCAACGGGGCTGTCAATACCGCCGGAGATGAGCAGCATCGCTTTTCCGTTGGAACCGACCGGCATACCGCCCGCGCCGAGGATCTCTCCCGTAAAGACGAACGCACTGCTTTGGCGTATCTCCACAGTTACGGGAAGCGCAGGATGATGCACGTCTACTTGCAGATTCGGATACGCCTCCAGAAGCTCATGCCCGAGTTCCCTGCAGATCTGCTCGGACGTCATCGGAAAACGCTTGTCCGATCGGCGTGCAAAGCACTTGAACGTAAGACATTCCGCAGTTTCGGCGACTGGACGTACTTCCTTGATCGCGGCTTCCCGGACCGCTTCCCATGATTTCTCCACACAAACTGCAACGCTGACGGAATGAATTCCGAATACGCGGCAAAGCTTGTCCGTACATTCTGCGATCTGCTCTTCCGGGATCCCGTAAACGAAGATCCTGCCCTGCTCGCGTTCGACCGACGCCTGCACGGGATTCAGTGCCTGTTTGATACGGCTCACAAGCAGCCGTTCGAAAAACGGACGATTCAATCCCTTCAGATGGATTTCCGCATATCGTACAAGAATAACCTTTTCCATTATTATCTCCTTTGATATCTGCGTAAGATTCGAAGCTGCCCTTCGATCGCGTTCGCTGCAATATCCGCTTCCTCCTCCGTATTGAACGGACAAAAGCTGAAACGAATCGTGCCTTCCTGTCTTGCGCCCGTTATACCAACCGCATTCAGAATACGGTTCTTGCCCTGTTTCTTTGATGAGCAGGCAGATCCGGTCGATACGAGAACACCGCAGCGTTCCAACGCGTGCATCAGCACCTCGCCCCGTACGCCGAGAAACGAAAGGTTGAGAATATGCGGCGCGCCGGTTTCCACAGAAGGTCCATTCAGCACTACGTCGGGAAGCGTTGAAAGATTGCGGTACAATCGGGTCTTTACGCGAAGCATCTGCGCATGCCACGCAGCTTCGTTTGAGCGATAAGCCCTCAACGCCGTATCGAAGCCGAGAATACCCGGTACGTTCGTTGTTCCGCTGCGCAGGTTTCGTTCCTGTCCGCCGCCGATCTGACCTCCGGCAAAACGAACGCCGTTATTCACGTAAAGAAATCCGACGCCCTTCGGCGCATGCAGTTTGTGCGCTGAGACGGAATACAGATCCACCGGGAGTTTACCCATACGGATCTTCATAAACGCCTGCACGCCGTCCGAATGCAGAATCGCGCTCGGAGCGAGCGCACGAACTTTTGCGGCGATCCTGTCAAGATCGTTTACGCTGCCGAGCTCGTTATTCACGTGCATGATGCTGACAAAAGATGTTTCTGCCGACAGGACTTCCGAAAGTCGATCGACGTCGACCGTTCCGTCCGGGCAAAGAGGCGCGTAGAGAACATTTGCGTCAAACAGTTTTGCAGCGACGTTAACGGTTTCGAACACGGAAGGATGCTCGATCGCGGTTGTAACGACGGTCGGTTTTCCGTGCACCCCGCGCAGTGTTCCGAAAACAGCTGCGTTATTTGATTCCGTACCGCCGGACGTATATATGATCTCCGCAGGCGAGACACCGAGCAATGAAGACACGAAGCTTCTTGCCTCCATAACGATTTTCTCTACAGAAAAAGCTGCGCCGTATGCCGCTGCAGGATTATAGTAATCGTTTGTCATTGCAAGGCAAGCACGCTGAGCTGCTTCCGGAAGCGTCTGCGTCGTTGCGCTGTTATCAAAATAGATCATCTTCAATCCTTCCGTTTTTACATCATGTTACTGTTATAGTATTCCGAAAGGTCCGTTTTCGTACCCCATTTATACCACAAGCACGTAAAAAAAACACGTAAATCGTAAAATGTTTACATATTCGTCACTTCTCTGTGAAATTTTATGTTATAATAGTAAGCAGAAAATCAGAATCTATGTAGGAGGTATATATATGATTTGCAAAGAGTGCGGAGCATATAATCCCGATCATGCAACATACTGTAAAGTCTGCGCTGCAAGTCTGAGGGATGATGCTGCACCTAAATCGGTCGAGGAAGAGCCGCAGCCGACAAAGCGTTTCAGCCGTCCTTCCTGGATGGCCGCCGAGCAGTCGGAACCCGTAAAGCAGGTTGCGAAAGAAGCAGTCGAATCGGTTGAAGAAGTCGCAGAACCTGAAGAACCGATTGCGGAGCCCGTCGAGCCGAAGGAAGCTCCCGTTCAAGCGGAAGAAGAGACGCCGGTTCCCATCTGGTCCCCTTCGCGTTCCCGCATGAGACCGGAACCGAATGATATTGACGAAGAAGAAGAGGAAGAGGAAGAAAAAACGCAGGAATCCGAAGAAGAGACTGAGAGCATCTATAATGATGAAGAAGCGCTCGAGGAAGATGACGACGCGTTTGAGTACGAGCCCACTCCTCCGAAGCGCAAGCAAAACAAAAAGAAAAACAATACGTTGTTTACGGTTCTTTTGATCGCGATCATCGTCGTGATCGTCGGTATTCTTGTTCTCGGCGGTTATATGCTGCTGAAGAATCAGTTGAACTGTGGCAAAACTCCCGACAGGACCCCGGATGCAGGACAGACAACTTCACAGACAGGTGAGCAGAGCAACACGCCCGTTGAGCCCTCTGCCACCGAAGCGCCTGCTTTGAACGCAAAGACAGCGCAGCTGCAGGAAATCGATGACGGCGGAAACGATGTGATTGCGATCACTGTTGTCATTCCCGCAAATTCGACCGTTACGATCTATTTCCCGAATCAGCCGGATTATACGTTTACGAACAGCGAAGCGAAGGACCTTACCCGCAAAGTGAAGATCCCTGCCGAGGTCTTCTATCCGAATACGCCGCTTGACGATCCCACGGTCGTTTTCCAGCCGGATATCACGATCACAGGCGCTGACGGTTCTTCCTATAAAGTCGATTGCCCGACGTTTACGCGTACGTTCCCGAAGCTGGAGATCACTGTCACGGAACCGGTTCCCGAAGGTGATGAGCCCATCATGGCTCCCGAAAACAATGTTATTTCCCTGTCCGGTGTGATCAGCGATCCCACCGCGGAAGTCTCGATCAACGGTGTCGTTACGGTTGTCTATGTCGGCGGCAAGTTCATGTATGATTACAAATTTGCCGATACGGCAACCGAAGATACCGTCGACACGATCACGATCACCGCAACAAAGAACAACTGCGTTGGCGACACGAAGGAAGTCAAGGTACATGCCTATAAGTTCATTCCTCAGGCGATGAAGCTCGATGTCAGATCCGAAGGTTCTGCGCTCCGTGCGGATAAGAGCGGCAAGTTAACCGTTACCGGTACGACGCTGCCCGGTGCAACGCTGACAGCAACAAGCGACAACGAAACAAACGTGTATTGCGGCAGCGTAGCTGTTGACGCTGAAGGCAATTTCTCCTTCCAGATCTCGACGGAAGATTCCTTCTACGGTATTTCCGTAATTACGCTGAACGCAGACGGGACTGAGATCGGCGCAGAAAACGGCTCCACGAAATTCACGGTCACCAAGGGTTTCAAAGATAAAGATACATTTGTCAAATATTACACCGGCAAACATAACTATCTTGAAATCCCGAAAAAAATTGAGCTTAACACCTTGCTCGCAAATCAGGCGCAGTATGCATCCAACGAATACGGCTTCCGTATTACTGCATCCGTCGTCGAAGTTATCACGATCGACGGCGATACGATCGTCAAGATGTCCATGAACAAGACGAACGAAACCGTTTATGTCCACAACCTCAGCGACAAGTGGACGCCCGGTGAAAATGTCGGTGCGAAGTACAATGTTTACGGCAACTTCATCGGCACTTACAGCGACACCGGATGTTGCGAATTCTACGGTTGGTTTGCCAAGAAGCCGTAAGTTCTTATGCGCATCTGGGCTAAAACAATACAACATCAAAAGATCAAAACAGAGGTCGTGCGGGAATTTTCTCTCGCACGGCCCTCTGATATTGCGGGCTGGATGCCTATCCTTCACGAGCTGTGTCAGGCACTTGATCTTGCGCGTCCGATCGTTTTGGAAAAACATATCCGTGAACTCGATCAGTTCTCCCATACGGTTTTCAAACAAAGTGATTTTATGGAACCGATATCTTTCGATCGATTTGAAATCGAGATATTTCCCGAAAAAAAGGAGCATGAAACGTTCTGATTCCGCGCATACTAAACGCGTGAAAGGAGTGATTTCATGAATATCGTTGCCTTGATCCTTATGATCGTCGGTGCTTTGAACTGGCTGCTTGTCGGTCTTTTCAATTTCAATCTCGTAACGTGGATCTTCGGACCCGGATCGGTCATTTCGATCATTCTCTATATCCTCGTCGGTCTCGGCGGGATCTGGGGAATCATTATGTTATTTCAGCACAACGTCCGAAAAACGACATTTATGCACGACGATGCGTAACGACGTAAAGAAGCCGAACGGCTTCTTTTTTCATACTGGATTTTTTCTTTCGTTTCATTTATAATGTATTATCATATCCGGAGGTAGAAATCATGGATTGGATGAAGGAAACGAACGAACAGCTGCGCCGCGGCGCATTTCTGATGGTGAACGGCAATCCGATGACGATCGGCTGGGGACAGTTCGGCGTCATCTGGAACAAACAGACCTTTTCCGTTTACGTACGGCAAAGCCGGTATACACATTCGCTTCTCGAACATGCTTCCACGTTTACCGTCAGCGTTCCGAAAGCCGGAACTATGAAGGACGATCTTGCATTCTGCGGCACACGCTCCGGTCGCGACGTCGATAAAATATCAGCACTGCACGCTTCTCTGCTGCCCGCCGCGTTTGGCGGACAAGACGGCTTTTCCGGTTGTCGATATCATATCGAATGCAGGATCCTGTTCCGCACGGAACTTGATGAACACTTGCTTGAAGATGATTCGCTCCTGTCTCGCTACTATGCCGACGGCGATCCGCATACGATGTATGTCGGTGAGATCCTCGGCGTTCGGGAGGAGAACGCATGAAGCGGCTTTTCCCCTGTCTCCTCTGCCTCCTCCTGCTTTTCGGTTGCGGTAAACCTGCGCAAAGCGATTATCAAAACAATTCCTTTTCCGCATCAATACCGGAACCGTTTGAATCGGTTAAAGATTCTTCCGTAATCTGTTTCGCTCCTTACGGCGATCCGCTCCTGTCCAGCTCGATCACCGTTTCGATTACAGAACTGAACTGGTATTTCGACAGCTTTACAAAGGAAGAATATGAAGAAGCACTGAAAACAATGTGCGGATATGAGACGTTGTCCGTCGAAAGTTTTGAAACCTGCCGTGTCGGCGGATTCGACGCCCGCAGAGTCGCATGCAGCGTATCGATCGATCAAGGCAGGCACGATTTGATCTTATATGCCGTCAATGCCGATCGTACGTATCTGTTTACGTTGCTGAACCGTGATGGCGACGATTTCGTTTCCGAGTTTGATACCATGATATCTACCGTGCGTTTTACGGAGGGGGCATGAAAAACATCGTTTTGATCACCGGCGCATCCGGTGGGATCGGTTCGGCGATCGCAAAGCGATTTGCTGAATCCGGCTATGCCGTCGTGCTGCAATATCGAAAAAACAAGGATTCTGCCGAGCAAACTGCCGCGGCATTTCCTAAAGGAACGGGTCATCTTTGTATCCGCTGCGATCTCAACGAGCGAGATGATGTACAGGATCTTGTATCCGAGATCCACAGCAGATTCGGTACGGTTTCCGTTCTCGTTAACTGTGCCGGGATCGCGCTTCCGCAAAAGCTGTTTACAGACACAACCGATGAAGAGTATGAAATAATCTTCAATTCAAATGTGCATAGCATGATGCGTCTCACCCGTTTTCTGACCGACGATCTGCGGCAGAATCACGGCACCGTCGTCAATATCTCGTCCATGTGGGGTGTTGTCGGCGCATCCTGCGAGGTGCTGTATTCCGCGTCGAAAGCCGCAGTGATCGGTTTTACGAAAGCGCTTGCCAAGGAACTTGCACCGTCCGACGTGACCGTCAACGCCGTTGCACCGGGATTGATCCCGACTGCGATGAATGCACATCTTTCCCCTGAGGATCTCAATGCGTTTCGTCTCGATACGCCTTTGAACCGCCTCGGCACGCCGGAAGACGTTGCGGAATCTGTATTCTTTCTTGCCAATGCAAGGTTTATCACCGGACAGGTGCTCTGCTGCGACGGCGGTATCACGATCTGAATCAAAACAGCAAAAGACGATCGGAAATCATTCCGATCGTCTTTTAAGTCTTTATCGTTAAGATACAATTAGTCCGGCGCCGATGATCCCTGCGTCGTTTCCAGCGGAAGCGACCACGATCTCCGGACAGGTTTCAAAGAAGCATTTCCGTGCTACGTCTTCGCGCAGCGGATCGAGAAGAAAACTGCCTGCGCCGCTGACGCCTCCGCCGATCGCAATGCGCTCCGGATCGAGCAGATTGACGATGGATGCGATATAACTTCCGAAATCATCAACATATTCACGGAACAGTGCAAGCGCCTGTTCGTTTCCTGCTTTTGCTGCTTCGATGACATCCTTAGCCGTCGGTTTTCCGAACGCTTCTCCGTCTTTGCAAAGACGTGTTGCGGAACAATAGACCTCCGCGCAGCCCTTGACACCGCAGGTGCAAAGGCGTCCGTCATTACGAAGCACCATATGACCCGGTTCGGTGCCGTTTCCGCGTCCGCCGCGGAACAGCTCGCCGTTCACGATCAATCCGCCGCCGATACCCGTTCCGATCGTGATCATCACGGACGTCGACGTTCCGACAAGTGAACCGATCTTTTGTTCTGCCAATGTTGCCGCGTCAGCGTCGTTGATCAGCTCCACGGGTTTATGCAGCGCATCGGAAAGGACTGCCGCAAGCGGCGTATGATGGAATCCGAGATTGTGCGCGTCGACCACGATCCCTTTCTGCGGCAGTACACTGCCGGGAACCGCAACACCGACGCCCTTGATATCGTTCTCGGATATCGCAGCGTTTGCTAGGATGCTCCGGTACAAACCGGCGCATGCCGCAATGACCGCCTCATTGCCTTCTCCGCGCGGAAACTTTACGGAATCCTTTACGATCAATCGATTGTTTTCGTCGATAATCCCTGCGGCAATATTGGTTCCGCCGATGTCAAATCCGAAACGCATCATCCGTTTTCCGCCGCCCTTTCCACGGCAAGTGCCAGCTGATCCGCACAGGACGTGCTGCTCGGTCCGCAGGTATTGCCTTTCAGAATCTGCACAAGTCTTTCCGTCTCCATACCTTCAACGAGTTTTCCGATCGCCTTCAGATTTCCGTTGCAGCCGCCCGTGAAAACAACGTTGTGTACCTTGCCGTCGACCAGATCGAAATCGACCTTGGACGAGCAGACATTGTTGACCCTCATCGTATAATGCATTCTTTCAGCTCTCCCTTCCTGTATTTAAAATCAGCCGTGAGATCGGCTTTTCTATTCCGTAAGTGATAAAAGCGGCGACGGCGAATGCGATCACAAGTCCCGTGATCGTCACCGTCCATTGCATGCTGACGCCGCCGTTTGCGATATCCTGTCCGCTTTTTGCGCCGAGCGCCGAGCAAAGCTTGACGATCAGCCATTGATGCCACAGATACAGGTTATAGGACACCGCGGCGATCGCGGACAGCACCCGATTGTCAAGGATCTTCCGTACCGGCTTCATAGAGATCAATGCGCCAAGCAGAAATACCGTAAACGCAAGCGACAGAAACATTCTGTTCTGCATCTGCCACACCTGCTGATGCGAGGCGTCACCGGATGCGGCGCAGAAACGGAACAGGCGTAAAATCAGGTAAAGCGCTGCCGCTGCCGCGATCGTGCCGAGGATCGACGGGATCGCCTTATGCCTTACCCGCTCCGCGTACCAGACGTATAAATGCGCCGCCATCATTCCGTTTGCAAACACCGGCAAAAACGTCAAAAAGCGGTTGACCATGATCCGCGGTTCTCCGAGCGCCGGAGAGACGCCGATCGTAAACCAAATACCGAACAGTACCATGACGCCGTAGGTCAGAAGCGGTCTCCTCCCAAACGCCCTCGCAAGCAGCGGAAAAACCAGATAGAGCGCGACTTCGATGCACACCGTCCACATGACCGCCGTGATCCCGGTAAACAGATACGTATCGTTGAACAGCATCTGCGTAAACGTCAGGTGCGTCAGAAGGTCCTTCAACGCAAATACCGCCTTGCCTTTGTAAGCGCCCTGTGCCATGGCAACGGCATACATCACGATGACGGCGAATAAATAGCTCGGCACGATCCGGGCGAAGCGCTTTTTGAAAAACACTTTAACCGAATCGACCGGTGTGCCGCAGAATGTGCGCCGTGCATACGGCAAATACAGGACGAACGCCGACAGCAAAAGCATCAGATCGACACAAAGATAACCGACGCGCCGCAGGATATCCGGATTGATCCTGGAAACGCCCGCCCAGGAAAGAAACGGCGTTGCGTACGTCGGCATCAGCCAGGTCTGCTGCCAGAAATGGAACCAAAGTACGCAGAGAACACCGAGCGCGCGCACGCCGTCCAAAACGCCGATGTACTTCGTATCGACGGAAAAGATCGACGCTGTTTTATGATCCAAAGCGTTCGTGCTCATGTGTTTACGCTCCGTGCCGCGCGCGACGCATATTGCCGCAGGATCGCCGTGATTGCCGGCTCCGCAGGTCGTTTCGCTTCGTTCGGGTCCTCGTTTGCAGATGGATTCTCATCTTTTTTGAATCGCACGCGAAAATCGATGATCTCATCCGGGAGCGGCGACAGATCGACCTGTCCGGTCAGCAGCGCAGCGAACGTCGCCGCAATCAGATAATCCCCATACGGCGAAGCGTGCGAGCCATCGAACCAGTAGAGATCGATCTCCGGATGCTCCGTGCGCATGGCTTCAAAGATCTCTCCGATCGGCGCGAGAAGCATATGGTATCGGTTCGCAAGCGTGCGATAGATTCCGCTGATGAGCGCCGTTTTTTCCGGCTCATCACGCTTTGCCCATGTCATGTACAGGACCGGCTTCGTTCCGACTCGTTCGCACAGACGAACAAGCTTTTCGACGGACGGCTCCGTTTCCTCGACCGGCGGGACCGGATGCCCGAACTGCTGGATCACGCAGTAGTCGTAATGCCCGTACAAAAGCGCAAAACGCACGGAAAAGTACTCTTCGCAATGCCAGTCCAGCTTGCGGTTCGAAAACGCAAGCATCGTGACCTCCGTCCGTTCGCCGGTGAGCGCTTCGCACATCTCAGCAAACAAATGCGGCATGTCGTTGAAATAGGTATGGCTGTTGCCGATAAAGAGCACCTTCAATGCAGGATCTCCGTTTTATTCCCAGTCGATAGCGCCGATGCTGTCGAGATACGCCTCGCTGTAATCCATATAGTCCTCCACAAAGCGCATGCAGTACATCTTCTGCTCTTCAAACGATTTCTGCATCTCCGCGAAAAGATACTCGAACGCCTTCTCGTCGTCGTATACTTCGCCGTCGTTTACGCCGGACTCCTCCATGAATGCCTCGTCCAACTCGATGACGCGATCCAGCATGCTGTCGAAGACTTCCTCTTTCAGGATCAGAAAATCTCCCTGTTCCATAAAGCGCTGCTTGATGTATTTTTTCGCGTCTTCCACACTGTATTCCTCTTCCATATGAACCTCCGTATTGAAAGATGATTTGATTATAACACACTTTTATCAAGGTTGCCACTGTTTCCGATTAATTTTTCGCAGCGTCTACAAACCAGCGGGATCCCTCAAGGAACAGAAAACGCTTTCTCCCATTGATCAGGCATGTATACCGCATGCCGCGTCCGCCCGCGCCGATGCAGACGGCCTGCCTCTCGTCCAGAATCTTCTGGATCTCGAAGCGGCGGCCGTCGCTCCAATGAACGATATGCGGACTAGTATGTCCGTCCTCGTCCGTATAGCTTTCGACGCCGACGTATACCTTCATATTCCTTCCTAATGCGAACATTTGTTCGCATCTATAGTATAGCACAAATTTCGTTCTTGTCAACGGAGAGATCATCGGATATACTGTAAACATGAAACGATTGACGTTGTTACTTTTAATTCTCCTGCTTCTTTTCGGATGCGCCTGCAGTCCGATCGATTCCGGGGATACGGAAAAACTGGATATCTACGCCTTTTCGATCGGAAAGGCAGACGCGCTTTTGCTGAAAACATCCGACGCCGCGATCATGATCGACGCCGGCGAGCACGGCGACGGCGATAAACTCGTTGCAAAGCTTCAAGCGCTCGGCGTGGAAAAACTCGATCTTATGATCCTGACGCATCTTGATAAGGATCACATCGGCGGCGCGGACATTTTAATCGATGCGCTTCCGATCGACCGAATCGTGCTCCCGTCGTACGGAAAAGAATCCAAACAGTATACGCAGCTGCTTGCTGCTTTGACGCAAACGGACGCCGAAGTCTCCTATCTGGATCAGGATCTGTCTCTCGGTTACGGCGATCTTGAATTGACGATCTGGGTCTCCCCTGTTCTTTACGACGGAAAGAGCGACAACGAACAATCCCTGATCACGAAGGTGCTATGTCAGGGCAAGTCGTTCTTGTTCATGGGCGACGCGGAAGGAAAAGAGCTTGAAAAACTGATTTTCGGTACGCGGAATTTGACCTGCGACGTGCTGAAGTTGCCGCATCACGGTGTCTATGACGAGAACACGTTCGCCCTGATGACCGCCGCCATGCCGTCGTACGTCATCATCTGCGATTCGGAAAAGAATCCCGCCGCAAAGGAAACGCTGCAGGCGATGGAACTGTATGATCCCGTCATTTTGCAAACAAAGGACGGCGACGTGCATCTGACCGTTTCGGGCGGTGTAATAAAGGCAGAGGAATGATCGGGAGGAAACAGAAATGAAACTTGACGGTTTCGGCTTGCTCGTAAAGGATATGGCGCGAATGATCCGCTTCTACAGAGACGTGCTCGGATTTGAGATCAAGGAATCCGAGGATACGGATAACGTGTATCTCGTAAAGGACGGAACGCTGTTTCTATTGTACGGGCGGAATGATTTTGAAAAAATGACCGACCGCAGGTACGAATACGTGAACGGGCTGAACGGGCACTTTGAGATCGCGCTGTACGTTGACACTTTTGATGATGTGGACGCCGCTTTTAAGCATGCCATAGAGAACGGTGCGACCCCGGTGATGGAACCGACCACCGAGCCGTGGGGACAAAGGACCTGCTATATTGCCGATCCGGAAGGGAATCTGATCGAGATCGGTTCATGGAACAAGCCATATGAAGTAAAAGACAAATAAAACGAGGATCCGGCGCGATACCGGATCCTTTTTCATGCTTACAGAATGTAATCGGTGATGCAGTCGTACCAATGCACGTACGTCTCGCCGTCGACGGTGATCCGTTCGTTTTCGGGAAGCAGCTCCGTCCACGGACGCTTGTAGCTTTCCTGCATCCAGTCGCTGCGGTTGAACCGTCTCCAGAGTATCGTTCTGCCGTTGCGGTCCAGATACTGTTCAGTGACGACGCCTTCCTCATATGCGCCTGCGTCGATCACGCAGACCGTATCGAAGGTCTTTCCGTTGATCTGCACTTCATAGCGGCCAACGACGTCCAGCATGAACGGCTGTTTTGCCGTCTTGACAACGCTTCCCAGCTTCTGGATCAGCCCCTTCGACGCGATGTGCGTTTCATTGCCGCAGTTGTCCTTGCCGAATCCCCAACTCAGAAGGAATTCGTCGCCGTCCAGGAATGTATACAGTTTTTTAACGCCGTCTTCAATGTGGCTTTCCGCAAGATACCGGCAATGTGTGTCGGTCAGCTGCGCGACGAACCGGCGCTTTGCGACGTCTGCGTCGCCGATGCGATTACAGTCCATCGGATCGTACTCGACCGCTTCGATCTCGACGCCTTCGATCCCATGCACCTCGGCGCGGTCGACGACTTCCATGTCGCATTGTTCGGTGCGATTGCGCTTCGGAAAATCGTACATCGCCCAGCTGATCTTTTCACCGAGCTTCGGAACGATCAGCCACCCCATCATTTCTTCCCAGCAGACCGCAAACGGTTCGCCGCCGATCTCTTTGATCTGATAATCCGGCAAAAACTCCGGCATATAGTTACGATTGTTCTTCATAGGTGTTTCTCCTTTCGGTTTTTCGGGGTACAATTCTCTGAACTGCTGTTTCGCGTGGAAAAGGCGGCTCTTGACCGTGCCGACCGGAATGCCGAGGCGGTTTGCGATCTCCGCCTGCGGAAGCTCTTTGAAAAAGCTTAGATACAGAATCTGTTTGTACGTGTCGCCGAGCCGGTCCAGCGTTTCACGCACGACCATCCTCGTCGTGACGCCGTATATGCCGACGGTCAGTTCCGCCTCATCGAGCGATTCCAGCGGGATTTCCATGCGCTTTGCCTTTGCGCGGAAATAATCGTTGCATTTGTTGCGTGCGATGCCGAGGATCCACTGTTTGAATACTGTTTCATCGGAAAGCGTTTCCTGTCCGCGGTATGCCGCGATCAGGACCTCCTGCAGCACGTCCTCCGCGTCCGAAGAATTTCCGATGCGGAACTTCACGAATCGTTCCAGCGGCTGCATATTCTCCGCAACGAGCATTTCAAAGCCGGTCATGTTCTCACCTCTTTTCCTTTGTTCTCAAGACGTCTTCACCTATAGAGTCGCAAAGAGAAACCGAAAAGTTCACGAAACTCAAAAATATTATGATATATAATGAGAAAGTTCCCGCTCGAGCACGTCCGCGTATTGCTGTACGGTCGGGCCGAGCGTTTTAAGCCATTCCTTCGTCTTCGGATCGTCCTTAAACGCAGGCGGATCCCTTCGGATCGCAAGGGTTCTTTTCAGCGGTTCTTCATCGGAAAACAGATGTTCCGCAAGCGCCCATTTCCCCGCCTGCGTTTTTCCGATCACGTCCCCGGTTCGCAAGGTATAGATACATCTTGCGATATCCAGAAGCCAACCGCAGGAATACAGACTGCCGTCCGTCTGCATCGCGCATCGTCGGATCCCTTCATAATGCTGCCTGACTGCGTCGATCAATTCGGCTTTTTCGGGTATTTTGAACAAGTCGCGGTCTTCTGTGCCGCAAACCGTGACGCCGTATTTGGAAAGCTCCTGCATGGAAAACGGATCAATGATGCATCGGTTTGTGATGCGCTGTCCGGACGTTCCCCAGTAGACGAGCCGCTCACATTGTCCGATTTGGTACTCTTTAAGATTTACGATAATGCCCTCAAAGCAATGGTAATATGGATTGTCTGGATATCGTTCGGAAAGCGTCTGACGCAGCAGCAAAAGCCGATCCGCCTGCTCCGCTTTGATCGTCTCGTTTGTAAAGGCGATAAAGTCGATATCACTCCATCCAAGGCGGAAATCATCCAGAACTATGCTGCCATATAGCCAGAAGCTATGCAGCTTTATTACCGCAGAGATCTCGCCGACAATTGTATCGATCGAAGTATGCATTGATGCATTGAAGCTCTTTTTCACTGCAATTCTCCTATATCATAGTCTTTCTGTTTCATGAAAAAGCCCTTTCATCTTTCGACAAAAGGGCTTTTTCTGGAGCAGGTAACGGGACTCGAACCCGTGATCTCAGCTTGGAAGGCTAATGTGTTACCGCTACACTATACCTGCATGTGGTGCGGACGAAGAGACTTGAACTCATACGCCTATGGCACCGGAACCTAAATCCGGCGCGTC
>JAFZIH010000045.1 GCA_017554455.1 Clostridia bacterium
AAGGTCTGCTCGAAGCCGAGGAACTTCATGACGGACAGGTTGACGTTCTTGTTGAAACGGATGCCGCCCTTGTACGGTCCGATCGCGCTGTTGAACTGAACGCGGAAGCCGCGGTTGATGCGGACAGTGCCCTGATCATCCACCCACGGTACGCGGAACTCGACGACGCGCTCCGGCTCCACCATGCGCTCGAGAAGGCCGTTCTCTTCATATTCGGGATGACGGGAAACGATGACTTCCAGGGATTTCAGAACTTCTTCAACGGTCTGAAGGAATTCCGGCTCGTTCTTGTCGCGGCGTTCGACATCCGCGAGGACACGTTCGATATAGCTGTTCATAGCTCCTCCGATAATTGTTATTTTTGGGAAATTCCCAACAAATTTATGATACCACAACGCGCATAAAAGTCAACCGACGGACCCGCCCAAATCCGTCCAAAAAGAGAATATATTTTTGGACGCGGCGATTTTACAACTCTGTTACAACCCTCTTACAACTCGGATACAACTCTGTTGCATTTTGTACGAATTTGGGTGGTACGATGGATACACGGATCCCGAGCAAGGGCTCTGCCCTTGCTGCGATATCCGTCCCCTGCGGGTTCGGACGATATACGCCTTCGGCGTACGATATGGCTCTGCCGCGATATGCCTGCGGGCGCAAGGGACGGATATCATATCGCGCGCCGTCCGGCGTATATCGCTTTTGCCAAGCAAAAATATCGTGCGGCGTCAGCCGCATATCGCAATACTTGTCAAATAAACGGAGGTATCATCATGAAACGAATTGCAATTTTATTACTGGCGGTTCTTTTGCTCGCCGCCTGCGTTCCCACGCCGGAGGAGGAGATCGTGGCAAACAAGGCCGAGGGTCGGCTCGAGGATCTGATCGACACGGACGCAGTCGAAGCGTATGCGCTGGAGGATGAAGCGCGATCCCTGAGAAGTCTTCTCGGCGCGCCGGAGACCGTTCAGGAGGAACTGAGCAGTCACGTCTGGGGCGGAACGCTGCACATCGACATCGACGCAACGGTTGAGATACCGGACGTTTCCGCCTTCCCTGTCTGCCTGATCGGAGAAAAGCGATTTTCCGCCGAACAGAAGGAGCGGTTTGTCAAGTCCGTGCTCGGCGACGGACCGTACTATGAGTTCAACCGGTCGATCGCCGAACGCGACGATTATAAGAGATGCATCGAACGCTACCAGAACATCATTGAGGATCTCTGGAACAGTCCGAACGGTACAATGGAGGAAAAGCAGAGCTGGGTCAACGACATGGAAGTCGAGCGCAACCAGTTCGTCCGCGCGCTGCAAAAGCTGCAGGTCGACGAGACCATGCACCCGTGGTCGGGGAGTTTTGGCGACGAGCACTTCGGCGTCGCATCCTATGACAACTCGCATGCGACGGTTTATCCGGACCTCATCTCATACGAACGATCCGGCGTCGTTGCAGAATTCTACGCCATGCACCATTCGATCTGCACGGACGCGGAGCAGCAAGCGGCGGAGACGGCGCAAGCATACCTATCCGAGCGCTTTGATACCGTGCTTGTCCCCATGAGCATCTCGCGGATGGAAGACGCGGACGGAGCCGACGGGCGCCTCTACGATCAATCGCATACGACCTATACCGTTGAGTTCCTGCCGCAGTATAACGGCATCTGCTGCTTCCCGGGCGAGACCGAGCACGGCTCCGACACCGCACGACAGGCGGCGGGCTATGCCTCGGATTATAGCCAACAGCTGCCGCGCGAGCGCGTGGAGGTTTATCTGTATGACGGCGAGGTCGTGGGATTTACCTGGTACGCGCCGATGGAGATTCAAAGCACGGAAAACGAAAACGTGACGCTGCTGCCGTTCCCCAAAGTCATGGAGATTTTCCGCTCGCACGTGTTCATGAACTACTATCTGGATAAGCTTGACGGCGTGGAGAGCGAGGATACGATTACCGTGCGCAAGGTCCGGCTCTGCTACGCACTGATCCGCAAGGCAGATTCTGAGGACTTCTACCTGATGCCGGTCTGGGACTTTGCCTTGGACGCTGCATGGCTCAGCGAGGACGGCGCATGGCACTATGAAACTGCCTGCGTCCTTTCGATCAACACCGTCGACGGCAGTCTCGTCGATCGTCAGATCGGGTATTGAGCAAAGATTTACCCGTATGCTTGTCCGTGATCAAAGCGGTGCGGATGGGCAATGCCCATCCCTACAGAAATAATAAGGAGGTACTTATGAAACGAATTGCAATGATTTTATTGGCGCTTTTGATGCTCGCCGCCTGCGTGCCCACGCCGGAGCAGGAATTTATCGTGAACAAGGCCGACGACCTTGTCGAACAAAAGCTTGAAACGGATACAGTTATAGGCCCGGCGGACGGCGATGCGCAAAGCGCCGACTTGCCGCGCTACCCGCTTGCGCCGCAGACCTTCCCGGAGCGCTGGCAGAAGGACGCGTATGAGACGCCGTTCAAAGCGCTGCAGGGCATAGGCGTCAGCGTCGATAACGACGGCAATAAGGTGGTTGACACGACCGAAGTGACCGGAACGCTGCAGCTTACGATCGACGCGGAGATTACGCAGAAAGCCGACGGGCTGTATCCGGTGTACCGGACGCGGACGACGACGCTTCCGAAGGCGCGCGCGGCGGAGCTCCTTTCCGTGCTCTTTGCCGCGCCGACCGAGGTGTACGTATATGAGAAAACGAAGGACGAGCTGAACCGGGAGTTCCAGGCGTATCTGGATCTTGTGCAGGAAAAGCGCGAATGGGACGCCGCCGGCAGACCGGACCGCGACGATTGGGATGAGTACGTCCCGACCGAAGAGGAGGTCGCGGAGCGCTCGCAGCAGTATATGGCGGAGATCGCCGCCGCGCCGGACAAGCTTGAAACGCGGCAGGCCGAGGACTTTTCCGACGTCCCGTACGACATTTGGAGCGTCTATACGCTTTCGGACGGGCATACGCTTTCCGTGCATGCCTCCGAAACGGGTCTCAGCGCCGTCATCGGTACGGGGATCGTCTATCCGTCTTACGAGTATGAATGGGACAAGGCGCACAAGGAGGGCGACTATCGGCATTGGAAGGACGTGGCCATGACCCGTGAGGAAGCGGACTGGCAGCTCAACGAAACGCTTTCCCGCGCCGGGCTTACGGACTTTGCGGTTACGTGGGCGTACCCCGCGAATCTGATGGGCGACAAGAACGGAAAAACCAAGTCCCTCGCGACGGGCTGGGCGTACAAGCTGCATCGGGATTACGGCGGCTATCCCGTGCCGGACCTGAACTGGCAGCTGGATCGGAATCTGGACTACGGCAGCGAAACGACCGATTCCTATGCCGCGCCGATTCAAAGCGAAATGCTCGACGTCATGGTCGACGAAACGGGCGTGTTGAGCTTTACATGGTACTATCCGCGGGAAAAGGTCGATCTTGTCAACGAAAACGTGGAGCTGCAGCCGTTTGAAACGATCGCCATGCGCGCGGAAAACGCGATCACAACGATGCTGAATCCGCTTGGCATGCAGCGGCATTCGCTCGATTGGTATGAGGATCGCGGCAATATCCCGATCACGGTCTACCGGATGATCCTCTCGACCTATACGATCCGCGAACGCAACGCGGACACCTATTATGAAATGCCGTGCTGGCTCGTCTTTTACGGCGAGGACGATACAAATTGGAGCAATATGGACATGGGCTATGCCTGCCTGATCCTGAACGCGGTCGACGGCTCGATCGTGCATCCGGATATGGGGTATTGAGCAAGGGCTTTGCCCTTGCCGCGATAGCCGTCCCCTGCGGGTTCGGACGATATACGCCTTCGGCGTACGATATGGCTCTGCCGCGATATGCCTGCGGGCGCAAGGGACGGATATCATATCGCGCGTCGTCCGGCGTATATCGCTTTTGCCAAACAAAAATATCGTGCGGCGTCAGCCGCATATCGCAATACTTGTCAAATAAACGGAGGTATCATCATGAAACGAATTGCAATTCTGTTGTTTGCGGCACTTCTGCTCGCCGCCTGTCAGCCGACGCCGGAGGTCGATGCAGTCAAACAGAAAGATACAAACGTGCTGATCGACACGGTGCTTTCCGAGCAGACGCAGACCGAAGCGGACAATCCGCCCGCGCCGGTGAAAGCGCAGTTTCCGGAACGCTTTTCGGCGGAGTTTTATACGTCCGCCAACAATGTTCACGTCACGGTCGACGCGCCGATCCGCGTGATGACCGACGGCACGCTTCCGTTGGTGCGAGTGGAGCGGATGAAGCTCACCGACGAACAGCGCGTCGCACTTGCAAAGCGGCTTCTCGATGCGGACGGACTTTACGTCTGGTCGTATCGGATGACGCGCGAGGACCTTGAACGCGAGATCGCAAATCTCCTGCAGGAGCCGACGCCGGAACAAAAGGCAGAGTGGCTCAAAGAAGACCCGGAAAACACCGAGGAACTCTGGAATGAAAACATGGAGCGGCGCAAGGAGGACCTTGCCGCCCTGCAGGAGCAGTATCGCAGCCTCAACGACGGCACGGTCCTGCCCTATCCGGCATGGGACGGCTCGTTTGATCCGGACGCAGTGCATGGATACCGCCATATCGTGTCCGACCCGTATGCGAGCGGAACCGATCAAAGGATGAGCGATCAGGTCGAGATCGGTCCGGCGCGCATCGACACGCCGGTCCGGTTCACCGCCGCCAATCCGGATGAAGACCGAAACGGCGTATACTGGGCGAGCTTTTTCGACTGCAAGGGTGACGGCGACATGGGTGCGGAGCGCATCCTGCCGGAGCGCTATGGCGAGGTGCACGAAGGCGCTTCGATCTCGGCGAAGGAAGCGGCAGAGATCGCGCTCTCGTATCTGGACGGGTTCGGCACGTTCGGCGTCGCGGATATCTACTGGTCGAACAACGCGCCGAACGGCGGTAACGACGCCTTCATTGCAAAGACATGGGCGTACAGCGTTCATTTGACGCCGACGTTCTGCGGCGCGGGCATGCCGTACTGCAACTGGTTTGTACAGGAGAACGATCCGGTTACCAACGTGACCGATATGTGGCAGTATAGCCATGTTTCCGCAGTCGTCACCGGTGACGGAAAGCTTCTTGCCTTCGATTGGACCGGCGCGCTGAAGGAAACGGAGGTTCTCTCCGAAACGACGCCGCTGCTTCCGTTTACAGAAATCCAAAGCATCTTTGAGCAGCAGATCAACCGCGAATTTGCGTACGAGGAGATGCGCGACGCGACGCTGACCGTGAGCGACGTGCAGCTCGGGCTGTTCCGTATCCGCGAAAAGAATGATATGGAACACGGATTGTTGACGCCGGTCTGGTATTTCCGCGGCACGCTGTTCCCCTCCGACAACAGCGCATGGGCGGGCATTTCGCAGCGCTATAACAACAGCCATCCCCTGCTCATCATCAACGCGATCGACGGCACGATCATCAATGCGTATACGGGATATTGAGCAAGGGCTTTGCCCTTGCCGCGATAGCCGTCCCCTGCGGGTTCGGACGATATACGCCTTCGGCGTACGATATGGCTCTGCCGCGATATGCCTGGGGGCGCAAGGGACGGATATCATATCGCGCGTCGTCCGGCGTATATCGCTTTTGCCAAACAAAAATATCGTGCGGCGTCAGCCGCATATCGCGCCGAAGGTATATCACAGCAGGGGCGGGCATTGCCCGTCCGCCGAAGAACAGGAACGGACGACCGATGGTCGTCCCTACGGTGTTTTTACGACAGGGCGCCGGGTTCCGCACGATCCGTTGTATTGCTGTTTGACGGGACGCCGAGATCGGCGTCCCCTACTGCTCTGATATTACAGGTCTTCCCGGGTCGGGTTGAAGGATCTATGTGATAAAAGATCCTTCGTCGGCTGATGCCTCCTCAGGATGACATGTTTCAGCGTTTGCGGCATTGTAGGGGAGGCCGACCACGGCCTCCCGCCATGCGATGATACAACAGCGCGTTACTGCGCGGTGCGGATCAGCAGCACCGGCGTGCCCTCCCTGATCGGCTCGGAAAGGTTCGGGTTGCAGGCACGAACACGCGCGGTCGGGACGCCGAAGCGCTTGCCGATCGAAAACAGCGTTTCGTCCGGATCGGCAAACCATACGAGCATGCCGCAGTCCGTTTCGCACGGAGTGCCCGGCGCAAGCTCCGGCACGTGGTCGAACGCGATCTCGCGGTACCACTCCGTTTCGACCGAGACGGATACCGTGAGCGCGACGGTGCGTCCGCCGCCGGAAAGATTCGCGTCGAACGCGCGGATGCGGACGATCGGCAGCGTCCCCCTTGCCTCCGTTTCGAACGACAGCGGCAGCTCATAGGTGAAGCTCTGCTTCATGCCGTCGTCGTCGCGATAGACGACCGTGACGGCGAGGATCCCCTCGATCAGTCCCCTGCCGTCCTCGACCGAAACGCGCGTCACGGCGGGCCGCAGCGCCGCATACAGCGGCAGATACGCGTCCTTCATGTGCGGCGGGACCGGGATCGTTTCATTGAGCTGCACGGTCTGGCTCCACGAGCCCTCGTAGTTCTCCGCCCGCGCGTGCCGGATCTCGCACGAAAAGTCGCTTGCCGCGTCGTAGGCGTCGGTCAGGATCCGCTGCGTTTCCGACGTACAGCCGTAGACGCCGATCGACAGCGCCGCGTCGACCGTCGCCGCGCCCTCCTCCTCGATCGTGACCGAAAGCGACGTCAAAGTCGCGGTTGCAAACGCGTTCTCGCCCGGCTCGCAGGCGATCACGTCGGAAAACGGGATCACGTACTGCTCTTTCCGGACGCCGCCGTCCGCCGCGCCGTACAGTACGCAAAGCTTCAGCTCGCCCTGCGGCAGCATGCCCTCCGTGCTCTTGACCAGTCCGTTGACCAACGGCGTCGCACTTGCTTTGATCACGGTCATGCCGCGCGGCGCGTCGATCGGCTCGCTCATACGGAGACTGTGGGCGCCCAAAAGCGTGCGCTTTTTCAGCGTCACCGACGCGGTTTTGATCTCCGCATCCCGCGCGTCGTCCAGTCCCGTGATACAGGGGATCTGCTGCGGTTGGAATACCGCTGCGCGAAGCTCGACCGTCGCCTGCATGCGAAGTCCCCCGTCCTCGCGCTTCACGCTGCACGCCGGGATCTCGGCGGACACGCGCGCGGTCATATCCGGCGTCACGCCCTCTATGCGGATCGTGTGCGAGAACTCCGCCGCCGCCTCGAATGCATACGGCAGCCGTTCCGCGGACTCCACCGTGGGCTTTAAGGTCATCGTTCCGGTCACGACCACCGCGCCGTCGCGGCAGCTGATCTCATCGACCGTCGCCTCGCTCTCCGCGCTCAGCACGCGCTCGAGCGTCTTTCCCTGCGGCAGCGGGATCGCGCTCTCCATCTGCGCCTGCGCCGTCGCCTCCCGAAACAGCGTTTCCGTCAAAAGCGTCGTTTTTCGTATCTCCATGTCGAACACTCCTTTTTGATCTTCTCTGCAAAACATATGCAGGAAAAGAAGAAAACTTGCGTTTTTCCTGTAAAGAGGCTATAATGATATATGAAAAGGTGTACGAGGAGGCAAAGCCATGACGAACAAGCTGCGCTATACGCTGAGCTTGCGTGTATTCGGCGAAGAAAAGATCTTCGGACCGGGCATTGCGGAGCTATTGGAGCGCGTGGACGAGACGCATTCGCTGCGCAGGGCGACGATGGACATGGGCATGGCGTATTCGAAGGCGTGGCGCATCGTCAAAACCGCCGAGAACGCTTTGGGCTTCCCCCTGCTCGAATCTGCCGTCGGCGGCAAGGGCGGCGGCGGCGCAAAGCTGACCGAGCGCGGACGGCGGTTTCTCACCGCGTACCGGAAATTTGAATCCGTGGTCCATGCCTACGCGGACGAAGCGTTCGAGGAGCTGTTCGGCGAGGATTCGGACTGATTTTTTCATGCACAAGACACAAAACCGATTCGTGTGCGCATTTTCTGCAACCGAACGGCAGATCGCACAGTATTCTATATGAAAACCAAAATGAAAAACAAAGGAGAACCGATATGAAACGCATCATCCCGATCGCTCTCGTTCTGCTGCTGCTCTGCGCAGCCATCGGCTGCTCGAGCAAGTCCGCCGCGCGTGAAGACGGCTATTACGCAAACAGCGCGTCTCAGTACTATGCCGACGCGGCGTACGAGCCGGAATATGAACCCGAGCCCGCGCCCATGGAGGCGGCGTACGGCTACACCAACGAAGCCAAAACGACGGCAAGCCAGTCTCCCGCGCTTTCGAACCGCAAGATCATCCGCAACGCGGACCTGACCGTGGAAACGCTCTCGTTCGACGCGTTCCTCAACGAGCTTGCTTCCTCCGTCGGCTCGTTCGGCGGCTACGTGGAATCCAGCAGCATCGGCGACCGCGGCTATTACCGCAACGGGCAGAAGCTTCGGTACGCGCGCTACACGATCCGCGTTCCCGCGGAGCAGCTTGACGCGTTTCTGAACGCGGTGTCCGATCTCGGCAACGTCACCTCCATCAACACGGGTCTGCGCGACGTCACGACGAACTACGTCGATTCCGAAAAGCATCTCGAATCGCTGCGTGTGGAACAACAGGCGCTTCTGGAGATCCTCGCAAAGGCAGAGACGGTCGAGGACATCATCACCGTGCAGGACCGTCTGACCTACGTGCGCTACGAGATCGAATCCTACGAAGCGATCCTGCGCACCTATGACGACCAGATCGCACTGTCTTCGGTGAACCTCACCGTCAACGAGGTCGAAAAGGAAACGCCGGTCGAGAAGGAAACCTTCGGACAGGAGGTCTCCCGCCGCTTCAACGAGAGTCTCGAAAGCGTCGGCAACGGATTCAAGAGCTTTGCCGCCTGGTTCCTCGGCAATGCGCCGGAGATCATCGTCGTACTGCTCTTCTTCGGCGCGCAGGCGCTGATCATCGTGCTCATCGTCAAGGGAGCCAAGAAGCGCGCGGCGAAGAAACGTCAGAAGGCGCAGAACAACGTCCCGAAAGAATAATTCTCATCCTCTATCCTCCCCCTTACTCCAAAAGAAGCGGCCCCATTTTCGGGGTCGCTTCTTGTTTCGTTGTATTCGTTTGAACTATGCCCGGAAGACGCGCATGAGAAGGCAGTACGCCGCAAGGAGCCCGAAGGCGAGCCCGAGCAGCAGCCCGACGATCGCCGAGGGCAGACCGCGCTTTTCGGGGCTCTGGATGCGGGCGACGATGCCCGCAAAGCCGAAGCAGCAGGCAAGCGGCGCAAGGAAGAACGTCGCCGCAGCCGTGCAGTAGAGGATGCGCAGATCGAAGCGCAAGAGCTTACAGAGCAGCGTCAGCATGCCGAACACAAAGGTCCCGACGCCGAACAGCAGCGCGGCGACGCTGCGCTTGCAGGTCTTCCGTTCCGGCGCGGGCGCAGGCATTTCCGGCTGTTCCGGGACCTCAAAGGTCGTGCCGCAGCTCGGGCACGTCCGTAAAGATGCATCCGGCAGCGGTTTGCCGCATTCAGGACAGAACATGGTCGGCTTCCTTTCTTGCCTTGTTGCGCTTTCTGACGAGCATCAGCACGTACCAGAGGATGACGAGCACCTGGAAGATCGCGGCGCACAGAAAGAGCATGGCGACGTTGTGCATGCCGGCGATCGCAACGAACGAGATATAGATCGCGCCGCAAAGCGTCCACACGAGCCCCGTGACCGACAGCGCCTGCCAGAGGAGCGTGCTCCACATATGGCTGAACACGACGAGCAGGATCATGCTGACCGGCACGGCGTAGATGAACGCGAGCCAGCGCACGTCAACCTTTGCGAGATAGCACACGAAAAACCCGATCGCGGCGACGAAGAACACAAGCCCGATCGAGATCAGCGTGATGATGATCCTTCGGCTCTTCTGCTCCGCCTGCGAGCGCACCAAAGGTCCCTCGCGCAAGAAAGCGTCGAGCGGCACGTCATAGAGATCGGCGAGCTTGCACAGCACCAGAAGGTCCGGCATGCCGTCGCCGCGCTCCCATTTTGAGATCGATTTATCCGAATAATTCAGCTTTTCGGCAAGCTCCGCCTGCGTCATTCCGGCGCGTTTCCGATACGCCGCCATCTTTTCCGCAAGTACGGTACGAATTCTGTTTTCTTCCATATAGCCCTCAAAACGCCCTGTTTGTCTGGATTCTACTCCCGGTAGAGCCGTCATTCTCCATCTCTACCGGAGCGCTTCCGGGCGATAGACGCCCGTTCCGTTCGAATAGGGTGCAATTTTTATAGGATGCGTCTATTATAATGGCAGATTGATTTTATTGCAAGTGCGAATTGCGTCACACGGAGGTCACAAATGCAAAAAAATCGTGTCATTTCCATTTTCGGCGACTCGATCCTGAAGGGCGTGCGGATGCTGTCCGGCACGACGCGCTACGGAACGACGGACGATATCGGTCTCGAATCCATCGCGAAGCAACACGACTGGATCCTCGACAACCGCTCCCGCTTCGGCTGCACCGTGCAGAAGGGCGAGCTTCTTTTGAACCGCCAGCTCGAAAAAGGCGACGCGCCCGCCGCGGTGCTTCTGGAGTACGGCGGCAACGACGCGGACTTCCGCTGGGCGGAGGTTTCCGAGCGTCCCTTCGACGAGCACGAGCCGAATACGCCGCTGCCGGTCTTTACCGAAACGATGCGCCGCATGATCGAAACGCTTCGTGCGCACGGCGTAAAGCCCGTGCTGTCCACACTGCCGCCGATTTCCTCGGAGCGCTATCTCGACTGGATCACGCGCGACGGGCTTTCGAAGGAGAACATCCTTACGTGGCTCGGCGACGCGAACGCGATCTATCGCTATCAGGAAAAATACTCGCTCGCGATCGAACGGCTGGCCGCGGAAACGGGCTGCTCGCTCGTCGACCTGAGGAGCGCGTTTCTCGAAAAACGCGCCCTGCTCCCCTACCTCTGCGCGGACGGCATCCATCCGAGCGATCTCGGACAAAAGCTGATCCACGAAGTGTTGTCGCACGCGGCGGACGCCATCCCCGCCTTCATTTGATTCCTCCCGATCTGAAAACGGCACGGAAAGCTTCCGTGCCGTTTTCGCATATTCTTACATAATTTCAACATATTTGTATATCCATACCAAATATTTCTTGCCATTTTTCACAGAATATGCAATAATATATTACGTCTGATTGTTCTGTCGGGGAAGCTTTGGGGAAAGCGTGAACAATCGGATCAAACTGATAACGGAGGAAATCCTATGGAAACGAAAAAGAAACGGTCCCTGCTGCCGGTGTGGATCCTGATCGGCATGTTCGCAGGCATCCTGGTGGGGCTTCTGTGCCTATGGCTTCCGGGCTGGCTCAACCATCCGGAATGGAAGGAGCCCATGGTCAATTTCACCACGAACTGGCTGAAGCCCATCGGCGACATCTACATCAACCTGCTGAAGTTTTTGATCGTGCCCGTCGTTCTGATCTCGATCACCGCCGGCGTCATCTCGCTCGGCGATCTCAAGAAGGTCGGTAGCATCGGTCTCAAGACCTTTCTCTACTACCTCTGCACGACGGCGATAGCGGTTGTCATCGGTCTTGTGATCGTTAATTTCTTCAAGAGCATGTTCCCCGCGCTGCCCGGTGCGAACCTGACCGAGCTTGAATACCAGGCGAAGGAAGCGCCGAAGGTGATGGACGTCATCAAGGGCATTTTCCCGGATAACGCCCTGAAACCGCTCGTCAACGCGGACATGCTGCCGGTCATCTGCATCGCGATCTTCCTCGGCGCAGGCATCCTTGCGGCAGGTCAGAAGGCGGATCCGCTGACGAACCTTGTCAACGCGGCAAACGAAGTCGTGATCAAGATCCTCATGATGATCATCAAGATCACGCCGATCGGCGTCTTCTGCCTGATGGCGAACGTCGTTGCGGTCAACGGTCCCATGATCATCGGCTCGCTCGCGCTGGTCATCGGCGTCGCGTACCTTGCGTACCTCGCGCACCTTATCGTCGTGTACGGTCTCAGCGTGCAGCTTCTTAGCCGCATGAATCCGTTCAAGTTCTTCCGCGGCATGATGCCCGCCATGATTACGGCGTTCACCACAACGTCCTCAAACGCGACGCTGCCGGTCAATTTGGAATGCTGCACGGATCTCGGCGCGGATAAGGGCGTTACGTCCTTCGTCCTGCCGCTCGGTGCGACGATCAACATGGACGGCACCGCGATCTATCAGGCGGTCTCCGCGGTCTTTATCGCAAGCTGCTACGGCATGAACCTGACCTTCGGTCAGATGGCGCAGATCGTTCTGACCGCCGTCCTCGCCTCCATCGGCACCGCCGGCGTTTCCGGCGCGGGCCCGATCATGCTCGCGATGGTCCTTGCGCAGATCGGCGTACCGGTCGAGGGCATCGCGCTCATCATCGGCGTCGACAAGATCTTCGACATGGGCCGCACCACGCTGAATATCACCGGCGACGCGACCTGCGCGATGTGGATCTCCCGCCTCGAGCAGAGAAAAGCCGCGAAGAAGGCCGCAAAGGCATAAGTCCCAAAAATACGAAACGGACCGTCCGAAGACAGTCCGTTTTTTTTGTTGACGATTAATCCGCGTAGTTGTTGAAGTAATTCTGCACCAGTACGATCGGCGTGCCCTTGTCACCGCTGCCGCTCGTCAGATCGCACAGCGAACCGATGAGGTCCGTCAAACGCCTCGGCGTCGTGCCCTGCGAAACCATCTGTCCCTTGAGGTCCTTTTCCTTTTCGCGGATGCGCGCACGGATCGCCGCGGTCAGCTCCTCGCCGGACAGCGCCTTGAACTCGTTGTCCGCAAGGTACTTGAGCTTCAGCTCGTTCGGAAGACCGATCAGTCCGTCGGTAAAGCCCGGGGAAACGACCGGGTCCGCAAGCTCCCAGATCTTGCCGACCGGATCCTTGAACGCGCCGTCGCCGTAGACCATCGCCTCGACGTGCACGCCTGTGCGGGCAAGCATCTCGCTCTGGATCGCGAACGCCACTTCACGCGCGTTTTTCGGGAACAGCTTGATAACGTTTTCCGTCGCCTTGTTGGAGCCCAGAAGCCCGTATTCCGGCTGATAACCGCTGCCGTTCCGGGATACGTTCATGATATCGCAAAGCGTCAGCACGCGCGCCGCACCGGCCTTTTGGAGCCGTCTTGCGGTGCGTTCGCGTTCGTGAATGTTGCTCACGAGCACGTTCGGCGTATATTGCAAAACCGCGGTCGGATCGTTTGCAAGCAGGATCACCGCCTCGGCGCCCTCCTCCTCGATCAGCGAGCGGTAATACGAGAGGTAGTTCACGCCCGTGAACGCGTGGCACGGCTCACCGAACTTCTCCACGAACTCGGCTTCGGTAAACGCGTCCGCGTACGGATTGACGCCCGCGTCAAAGAGCGCGTCCTCGTCGATCAGATGGTTGCCCTCCTCATCCGCCGGATACGAAAGCTGTACGATAACCTTCTTTGCCCCGCGCGCAATGCCGCGAAGGCAGATCGCGAACCGGTTGCGGCTCATGATCGGGAACACCACGCCGACCGTGTCGCCGAGCTTTTCCTGTACGTCTGCGGAAATGTCGTCCACCGTGCAGTAGTTGCCGTCCGCACGCGCCACGACCGCTTCCGTCACCGCGATCACGTCGCGCGTATGCAGCGTAAAGTTGTCCTCCTGCGCCGCCTTCAGAACCGAATCAACGACGATCTGTACGATGTCGTCCCCCTCGCGGATGATCGGCGCCTTGACGCCTCTTGAAATCGTTCCTGCCATATTAGCGTCCTCCTTTCCGGGATGCAAAAAACAAAATATACGATACAAAAAGACCGGAGATTTGTCAAGAAAAATCTGTGTAACGGCAAAGAAAAAGAGCGCTGTCGCGCTCCGGTATCCGTCAGTTGGCTCCGACCAGCGGAAGGAAATTCGCTTCGTCCGTTTCCGTTGCCGCCGCAAGCTCCGCGACCAGCACCTGCCGCGCGGTGAGATACATCTTTCGCTCGCCCGCGGAAAGCCCGCGCTCGCGGTCTCTGCGCATCAGGCACTTGACCACATCCGCCACGACCATGATGTCGCCGCCGCGCAGCTTGTCGAGATTGTCACGATACCGCTGGTTCCAGTTGTCGCTCTCCTCGGAGCACTCGCCGTTTTGCAGGAAGCCCACGACCTTTTCGCAGGTCTTTTCGTCGGCAAGCGCGCGAAGTCCGACCTCCGCGGCACGCTTCACCGGCACCATCGCCGTCATGCGGCCGATGGTGAACCGCAGACGATAGTACTGCGCCGTTTCATCCAGTATGGTTTGCTCTTCGATCGCTTCCACCACGCCGACGCCGTGCATCGGATAGCAGACGAGATCCCCGATTTGAAACACCGGATCCCCTCCTTCAAGATTCTCTCGAATATATTATAGCGGAAAAACCGGGCTCCTGTCAAATAAAAAATTTACCATACCACAAGAAAGTTTTTCTGTCAAGGGCAATTTTCGGCACAAAAAAGCGCCGGAAACCCGGCGCAATACGTTTTGACTGATTTGGTTTTAACCCCGGCACATCAGCACCTTACGGAATCAAAGGAAACGTTGACGGCGGGAACGACACAGGCGGCTTTGTTCTCGGTGCGGTTGTCGGGGCCGGCGTCGCAGTCGGCGCGGCGGTCGGCTTCTCGGTCGGCGTCACAGTCGGCGTTGCGGTCGGCTTCACGGTCGGCGTCGCGGTCGGCGTCGCGGTCGGCTTCTCGGTCGGTGTCGCAATCGGCATCGCAGTCGGCTCGACGGTCGGCGTCGCGGTTGGCGTTGCGGTCGGCGCGACGGTCGGCGCGGCGGTCGGCTTCTCGGTCGGCGTCACAGTCGGCGTCGCCGTCGGCTTCTCGGTCGGCTTCCCGGTCGGCGCAACAGACGGCGTCGGCGTTCTCGGCTTTCGTGACGGCTTCACGGTCGGCGTCGGCAAAGGCGTCGCGGACGGCGCTTCGGTCGGCGCGGCGGATGGCCCCGCATTCGGCGTCGCGGACGGCGCTTCGGTCGGTTCCTCAGTCGGTATTTCCGTCGGCTCCTCGGTCGGCATTTCCGTCGGCTCCTCGGTCGGCATTTCCGTCGGTTCTCCGGTCGGCGGTTCCGTTGTTGTTTCGGTCGGCTCGGCTGTGACCGTCGGTCCATCTGTGGGATCCGGCGTCGGCACAACGGCCGGATTTGTTTCTCCGCAGGTACTGCATGCAAGCAAAACCACGGCGGCACAGACGGCGACGGCTGTGATCACCGCAATGATCGTCAGGATCAAAAGCCGCTTTTTTCGCTGTCCGGTCGTCTCCTCTTCATATTCGACGCGTTCCCTTTCCGGGGTCGTCCGGGCGGAAGGACGTCCCGGCATGAAATAAAACGCTGTATCTTCCTCGTCCTCTTCCGCTGCCGGAGCAGAAACTTTTCGCGGAGCGCTCTGCTTTTGCGCGGAGGGCGTTGTCGGCGTCCCGCAAAGCTTGCAGATCTTCTCGTCGGGCGCAATGAATTTACCGCAGTTCGGACAGATCAAAGATGCTAAACCTCCTTGCCCGTTTCTTCGTCGTTTTCCGTGTCCGGATCCGATTCCGGCTTCGCATGACAACGGAACGTATTATTTATTGTATCACCGAAGAGAACATTTGTCTACAATGAACCGTACGTTCCCGCCATTCGACACAAAAAGCGCCGGAACTCCCGGCGCAAAGGATCATGCAGTTCAGTCCAGCGGATCTTCGCGATAGTTCAAAAGAAACCGCGCGCTCTTACGCTCGTACAGGCGCGCGGCGAGCTCGTCCGCGATCGGGATGAGGATGCGCTCGTGCTCGCACTGCACCGGTGCGACTTCGTGCATTTTGCCGGTCAGCGAGTAATTCAGACACGCGCAGTGGTGGCGGCAGCGGTCGGCGATCGCGCAGCCCTCACAGTCCGGTTCCGGATCCAGCGACGCGCGGTAGATCGCCCGCTGACGCGCTTTGTCAATGCCGTTTATGACGTCGCCCATGCGGTAGTCCGGATCGTCGAGGAACTGGTTGCACGGATAGATCGCACCGTCCGGCGCGACCGACGGCTGCCGCATGCCGAGCTTGCATTCAAGGCACGGGCGGTCGTTCAGGTATGCGGAGATCTTGGACAGGAAATTGAGATACAAAAGCGGCCGCGCGTCGTCGAAATGCCGTTCACTTAGGTCCGCGATGCTCTCGTACTGCTCCGCAAGGATCGCCATGGAATCGTCGTCCCAGCCGGCGTCCGGGCGATAGTCGATCGCCGTATTGATGCGTGAAAAGCCGCGGTCGTACAGCCATTCGACCGACTCCGCCATCTTCTCCACGGTCGAGGGCATCACGGTCTGCATCGCGACCGCGTTCGGCTGATATTTCAGAAGCAGATCGACGATCGGCTCGAGCCGTTCCATCGTGGGGCTGCCGTCGCGCGTGACGCGCTGCACGTCCTGCAAAAGTCCGTCGTGCGACAGCGCGATCTCCAAATGGTGCTCGTTTGCAAAGCGCAGAAATGGCTCGTCCAAAAGCATGCCGTTGGTCGTCATCTTGAAGCGTATCTCCGTGCCGGTCGCCTTCGCCTTTTCGCACGCGTATCGGCAGACGGATTCGATCACACCGCGCTCCAGCATCGGCTCACCGCCGAACAGGGAAAAGCCGTTCATTTCATGTCCGTACGAGAACGCGAGATCGACGGCTTTCTTTGCCGTCTCCTCCGTCATACGCCGCTTTGCGTGCGTTTCGTAACAATAACGGCAGCTGAGATTACAGTCTGCCGTCAGATGCAAGGTAAAATTCATATGCGCTCCTCACGGATTCTCGGTTTCTTCCGGCACTGCGATCTTGCCCTGCAGCGCGGGTCCTTCGCGTCCGGTCGTACCATCGTCCTCGCCGCCGGTCTCATCGACCGCCGGTTCACCCAAAAGTTCGAGATCGTCCTCGCCGGGATCGATCGCGATCTCACCGTCCAACACAAGCTCGTCGGTCGGCACCGGCTCCGGTGCGCCGCCCGTGCGAAGCGCGTCACAGCCGGTCGTGCCTGCAAGCGCAAGCGCCGCCGCAGTCGTCAGGATCGCGCCTTTCAAAAGTTTTTTCGGATACTTCGGACGATAGTCCGCTATCTGTTTCCGTTTCATTGCATTCCCTCCTTACGGCAGATCGTCAAGAACCGCAACGTCGCCCATCAGCATCGGTTCCTCGGTCTCCTCCGGTTCCGGCGTCTCCGTTTCGTCGATCGAGACGATTCCCTCCGTCTGAAGCTCCTCCGGCGGAAGCGTCTCCTCGATACCCGGGGTCGGGTCGTCGACCGCGATTTCGCCCATGATCTGCGGCTCCGGATGGCGGCAGCCCGTCGCCGCGCCGATCGTCAGAAACGCGGCCGCCGCGAGCGTTATGCCCTTGATTGCCTTTTTCGGATAGCTCGGTTTGTAATCGGAAAGCTTAACCTGTTTCATCGTCGTGTCTCCCTTGTTTCTTTGCCAATAATACCGCACAAGGTGAAAAAAGGTTGCAAAAAGGGGAACAAGCCGCTTGTTCCCCCCTGTTTTTCGATCAGTCGTTTGTCGTTTCCAAGCTCATGTCCATCAGGCGCTTCAGGACGCGGTGATCGAACATCGAACTCATCGGCGCGCGGTCATGGATCGTCTTGACCGCCTGCGCAAACATCGGTGCTGCGGAGATCGTGCGAAGCTTCGTGCTCTCGTTCGCCCACGGACATTCGAGCGTGTCGGTGGAGACGAGCCATTCGTAGTCGCTGTCCTCGATGCGGCGGATCGCCTTCTGCGTCATGACGTTGTGGGAAAGCGCGCCGTACACGTGCTTTGCGCCGTTCTCCTTCAAAGCGCGCGCGACGTCGACGAGCGTGCCGCCCGTGATCGAGAAGTCGTCGACGACGAGGCAGTTCTTATCCCGAACGTCGCCGATGATGTTCAGCACCTTCGCGTCGCTCTTGTGGTCATAGCGCGTCTTGTCGCCGATCGCGACCGGTACCTGCAGCGCCGTCGCAAAGGAATGGACACGCTTTGCACTGCCCGCATCGGGCGAAACCACGACGAGATCGTCGTTCACGATGCCCTGCCGGCGGACAAACTCGAGTAGCAGCGGACGCGCGGAGAGGTGGTCGACCGGCTTTTTGAAAAAGCCCACGACCTGATCCGCGTGCAGGTCCATGAACAACACGCGGTCGACGCCGATCGCCTCGATACAGTCGGCGCACACGCGGGCGCGGATCGAAACGCGGGGCTCGTCCTTTTTATCGCCTTTCGCATAGGAAAAATACGGAATGATCGCGGTGACGGAGTTCGCGCTGGAACGTTTGAACGCGTCGATCCAGAACAGCAGCTCGGTGAATTCATCGTTCGGCTCGCGTCCGATCGGCTGTACGATATAGACGTCCTTGTCGCGGATGGATTCGTTGATGCGGACGAAAATATTGCCCTCGTCGAACATGATCGTCGTCGCGTCGCCCATCTGCGCACCGAGATAATCACACATGCGCTGTGCAAACGGTCTGCCCGTTCTGCCTGCAAAGATCTTGATGATTCCGGAACCCGTATACATTTGTTCCCCTTGCCCCTTTTCAATGATATTTGCTCATAGCAAATAAAGTATATCACACCCATCCGAAAAGGGCAACCGTTTCCGCGTCATTTTCCGACATTTTCCGCAAACCGTACGCGGATCACGTTTCCCGGTCATCCCCGCCGCCGAGCGCAGCGCGCATCTTCTCCACCGCTTTTTTCTCGATGCGGGAAACGTAGCTTCGGGAAATATCCAGCACGTTTGCAACCTCGCGCTGCGCAAGCGGCGCGTGGCCGTTAAGACCGAAACGCAGCGTCAGAACGACCTGCTCGCGCCGCGTCAGCACCTTTCGCATCGTGTCCGTGATGATCGCGGCGTCCAATCTGCTTTGCACCTGCTCGAAGATCGTGTCCGCCTCGGTACATACAAGATCGGCGAGTTTCAGTTCGTTCCCCTCCTTATCCGCGCCGACCGGCTCCTCGATCGAAACGGTCTCGACGAGCTTGCGTTCGCGCCGCATGCTCATCAGGATCTCATTTTCAATGCACCGCGCGGCGTACGCAGACAGCGTGCCCTTCGATTCCGAGAACGTCGACACTGCCTTGATGAGCCCGATCGTACCGATAGAAATCAGGTCCTCCCGGTCGCGTTCCGCCTTCTGGTACTTCTTGGCAATATGCGCGCACAGCCGCAGGTTATGCACGATAAGCTTTTCCCGCGCTTCCTCGTCACCCGCGATCAAAAGCTGTACCCATTTTTGCTCCTCCTCCGGGCTCAGCGGCTTCGGAAACGAGCCGTTCGAACCGATCGCGCCGACAAACGCGATCGACTGCAGAAGCAGCCATAAAAAAGAAAACATACCCCAACCTCCCACGGTCAGGGTATGTCGAAATTGCTCGGATCAGAACGTCAATCCCAGAACTCGCGGTATTTCTCCACATTCTCCTGGTGCTCCTCGTACGTTCTTGCGAAAACGAGCGCGCGCGTTTCCTTCGGATTCGCGTTGCAGAAATAGAGATAGCCCTCCTCTAAAAAGCCCTCGTCCGGATACAGCGCCGCACGGATCGCCGCCGCGCCGGGGTTCGAGATCGGCCCGATCGGCAGTCCCGCATAGCGATAGGTGTTGTACGGCGAATCGATCGCCATCTCGTCCCGGGTGAACACGTAGCGGTCCAGTCCCGTGATGTAGTTCAGCGTCGCGCAGGATTCGAGCTTCATGCCCTCTTTGAGACGGTTATGGAAGACCGCACTGACCCTGTACATGTCCTCCTCCGTGCTCGCCTCGCGTTCGACGATCGAAGCAAGCGTCATGATCTCATCGCGCGTCATGCCGAGGTCCTCGGCACGCGCGACCCACTCGCCCGTATAGACCTCGTAATAATGCGTCAGCATCTTGTCGAGGATCTCCTCCGGTGTGGAGTCTGCGTAGATCTCATAGGTGTCCGGGAACAGATAGCCCTCGAGCGCGTAGCGGCGCTCTCCGGCATTCTCGATCTCGGCGATAAACGGATACTTCGAGAATGCCGATTCATCCCGGCACAGCGCAAGAAATGCGTCGGCGTCGGTCGTGATCGTTTCGCTTTCACGCAGCGTCTTTGCGATGTCCTCGATCGTTCTGCCTTCGATCACGACGAGGCGCGTCGTACGCCTTGCGGGATTGCCCTCGGTCAGCACGTCGACGATCTCCGCAATCGTCATGTTTTTACTGAGAAGATACGTGCCCGCCTTTAAGCTGTTCGCCTTTCCGACGAAATCAACGTAAACCTTGAACGAAGCGCTGGACGCGATCAGTCCCTTTTCGTCCTCGCCGCACGCGTGATACAGAAGGTTCGCGATCTGCCCCGCCGAGGCATTCTGCGGGATCACGACCTCATACGGCGTCGGATCGTCCGGATCGACGGCGGAAATATAATGCGACAGCACGAAACGAACGGTGACGATCGCGATCACGGCAACAAGACCGATGCTTAATAGCCACGTGGCGATCGGTCTCATGTAGTGCCAGAACCGCCGCCATCTCAGGCGTACGGCGCTGATTTCGTTGTTGTCCTTCCGTTTCATACCGTCAGTATAGCATGTCCCGCTTCGGATTTCAAGCGCTCACGCTTCAAGCGAACCGAGGTCGAGTCCCACCGCTTTTGCAAGGATCTTGTAGATCTCGCCCAAAAGCGCGTTCAGCCGGTATTCCGCCATCAGGTACTCGGCTGCCGCTGCGTCGAACTGCAAAAGCTCACCGAGGCGCTGCAGTTTTTCCGTGACCTCTGCGTCCGGCGTTCCCGCGACCGAAGCCGCCTGCGCCTTCATGCGCAGCGCATAGAACTCGTCCAGAAGCGCCGCCGTCGCCTTCGACGCGTACGCGCGCTCCTTTGCCTCACAATAGGTCGTGTATTCCTCGGACGAGCGGAGCTTGTCCGCCAATTGCCTTGCGTCATCCAAAAGCATATCATTCCTCCAAAGGACCGAGAACGATCCCGTTCTCGATGCACCATGCGTCGTTGTCTGCCGCCCATTTGAAGAACAGCGTTTCAAAGTCCTCTCCGAACACCTCCGGAAAACCCTCCTGTCCGATGGTCATGTTCGCGAACACGAGGTCCCTTCCGTAACGCTCAACAAGCCAGTTAAAGAAACTTGCCGCTTCGTAATAGCTGATCGTTGTCTGCATCGGATGCTCCAAGAGCCGCTCCGACATCGTGATCGGGGTCTCGCTGACCGCCGAATACGTTATGCCGACCGCCGCGCCGGAGCGAATGAACGCCGCCATAAAGCAGTAATACTTCTTCGGGTCGAGTGTGCCGTCCGCATCCAGAAGCTTACGCTGTTCGGCATAGGCCTGTTCTTCGTCGCTCATGCCGAAATTGACAGCGCGTCCCATGCGGTTTTGACAGGAGATCATCGAGACATACTCCGCGATGGCTTCCGCCCAGAAGCCGCCGCCTTCCGTCAGGTCGAACGTGCAGCATTCATAGGTCAGATAATGCGTATACTCATGCAGCAGCGCATAGCCCGCGACGCCCCAGTTCCGGTACAGATAGATGCCCATATCGGGTCCGAGGTAATACGCGCCCGCCTTGTTCCACTTCGCGCGCTCCGTTTGCGCCGCAAAGTCCGTGTGGACGTCGATCACCGGGATCTCATCCATGAGATACCCGTCCAGAACGGCGTACGCGTCGGCGAAATCGGCTTCCTGATACGTCAGAAGCTTCTCCAGTCCTTCGAAAAACGCTTCCTCGCCGAGTAGCTCGATATCCGCCGCGGCGAGATACCAGGTCGCGTGCGGGGTACGGACGATATACGGATACATCTGCGCGTTTGCGCCGTCGTTCTGCTCAAGCGCGTAGCCTGCGATCGTTCTTGTATCGTCCTTTTTCGCGCAGCCGAATCCGAAGCACATCGTCAGTACAAGAAGAAGTGAGATCGCTTTTCCGAAAAACCGTTTGTCCATGTGTGATTCCCCTTCCGATCAGTTCAGTTTCAGACCGTTTTCCTCGCAGAACGTCCGATTGTCCTCCGCCCAAGCGAAGAAAAGCGTTTCGAAATCCTCGCCGAACACGTCCCTGAAATCGCCTTGTCCGATCGTCATATGTTCGAATACAAGCGCCTTTCCGTACCGTTCCGCAAGCCAGTCAAAGAAGCAGCCCGCCTCATAATAGCTCAGCATGGTCAGTGTCGGGTGCTCCAGCATCCGTTCCGTCATCACCACCGGCGCCTGACTGACGACCGAAAAGGTCTGTCCGATCATCGAGCCGTCGCGGATTGCGGCGGCCGCCGCACAGTACATTTTCCTGATATCCGGATCTCCGTCCTGATTTGCAAAGCCGCGCGCCGCAAGCGCGGTCCTTCCGTCCTCGCTGTACGCGGAACAAAACATCCGGTTTTTACAGATGAACTTCGAAACGTATTCCGC
>JAFZIH010000046.1 GCA_017554455.1 Clostridia bacterium
CAGTCGAACCATTCGGAATCCGGCGTCAGATCTTCGCCGTGATAGGTGCGTTCGCCGAATTTTGTTCCCAGAATATCGGTCTGGGTGGCGGAGCCGCGCAGAATGCCGTCGTCAAAGTTACAATAGGCGTAGATGACCGGTCCGCGGACAAACTGCCCGTTTTCCATATGCAGCTCGGCCGTTTCGTAATCCTCCGAGCCGGTATTACAGATCACGAGCAGATTCAGCCGCGCCGAGTCGGGATCGAGATCCAGAAGGATCGCCTGCTCCAAGCCGGCGCCGAACTCGACGTCGATCGACGCTTTTCCGACGGAGAACGTGACGCTGCTTCCGTGGATCTCATAACGGATCTCGTCCTCCGTTCCGTCGCCGTCGAAATCGCAGACGTACAGCACGCCTTCCGCCGGCGCTTCGCTGTATCCGTTCTGCTCATCGTAGTCCCAGAACCGGAACGTGGACGGAATCGCACTCGATTCCTCCGTCGGCGGCTCTTCGGCGGGCTCCGGTTCGGGCGTCGGCTGCTCTGCGGTCTCGCCGATCACGATGCGGACGACGCACTCATAGCCGGAGGTTTTACCATCCTCGCGGCGCGAGGCGCGCTGTGAGACGTAATATGTGCCGGGGTCGAGCGTGCAGACGGTCGAGATATCGACACCGAATGCGACCGTATCGGATTCCTCGTTATAGATATTGACCTGCGGCTCAAGGTTCACGCCGTCCGCTGCCTTTATCGTCAGTTCCGCAGGGTTATAGATCGTCGGGATCTTGTCTTTGACTTCCTCGATCTGGAAAAGGAAGCTCATGCCGTCCGCTGCAAGGCCGTTGTCCTGGTCCGTCCAGACCCAGTTTTCAAACGGCTCGTACGTCTTGTCTCCGTCGACAAACAGGCAGAGCGCATCGGCGGCGAGATCGATCGCCGGTTCTTCCTGCGGATACTCCGCGTCCGGATCGCCGAACTCCTCCGCCTGGAACAGCCGCCATTCGCTGCCAAACAGCACCAGAAGTCCCTCTCGGGTCAAGGCATAAGGTGTGCCGACCTCGCCGAAATTCGCCTGTCCGTCCTCTGTCGGCCATTCGGAAATCGGTACGACGGAGGTGATATATCCAGTCATCTCGCTTTCATCCGGCGCTTCGACCGTGATAGGTTCAAAATACAGAACGTACAGTTCGTCTTTCACCTGAATCGCAGGAGTAAGCGCATCCGGCGTCTCCGGCTCGGGCGTCGGCAGCAGATCGACCGACACGTCGGCCGTGCGGTCAAGTTCCATGGCGAGCAGATCAGCTTCGTTGAGCCGGTTTCCGTCGCGGTCGAACACGAACTCCTCGTCGGGGAGGAGAATACCGTCGTTGTTCTTGAATTCACAGCCCGCAACGACCGGTCCTTTGTTCGTGTAGCTGTGGAATCCCTGTTCGAGCACTTCGTTGTCGTGTACGCTCGTACCGAGGATCAGAACGTCGCCTATGCCGTTTTCGACGTCGTCGCCGTACAGATTGAAGAGGACGTCCGTGCGGTTTTCATATATGTCGCATCCGATGACCCGCAGGTCTTTGCACTCGTAAATATAGACGATGCTGAACGCGTTGTCGCGATAGCCGCAGTTGCGCAGTACGCAGCCGGTTATAAGCGTATTCCGGCACTGACCGAACGCAACGCCGCCGCTGCTGCATTCATGGATGTCGCACCCGGTCACGGTGAGATTGTCACAGCCGGTCGCGTCGACGCCCCACGTGCCGCAGCCGTACAGCGAGCAGTCTTCGACCCACGCGTCCGGGCATTCGACCAGGCGGATGACCTCGCCCTCGCACGGGTCTGCCATGACGGTATGCCCTGCCGTAAAGCCGGACAGCACCAGCCCGGAGCAGTTGCGCGCATAGAGGACCGCCGCCGTGCGCGGGACCGTCACGATCTCCGCGTTCCTCGATCCGGTGATGCAGCAGTTTTCGAGGTTCTGCAAGCAGAGTTCAAAGCTGTTCTCCTCCGGCTCGCGGAACCAGCTGTCCGACCGGTCTTCCCACGTATAGTATTCTTTGCCTTCCGTGCCGTAATCCGACGCCTCGGTCAGGTTGTATGTGCCGTCCGCAAGGACGATCTTTGTGTCTGGCGCGAGCGCGGCAAGCAGCTCGTCGACGGTCGATACATACACGGTATTGGTCATATTGACCGGCGCCGTCGGCTGTTCCACGGGCATCTCCGCCGGAGAGGTCCTGTTGAGGCGCGAGCGGACGCCGATCACCGTGCCGATCGCAACGACGCAGACCACGAAGATCGCCGCAATGCCGACGATATCGAGCACGCTGCGTCTGGAACCGCGCTTGCGTTTGCTTGTGCTTTCGGTCTTCCACGTCCGGACGGGCGTTTCCTTCTGCTGTTCCTTCTTTACGACGTTTGCAAGCGTCCGTTCCACCGCATCGTCGAACGAAGCGGGACGCTGCGGGATCGCGTCGGAAACACGGATATCTTTCTTTTCCATTCAATTTACCTCCAAATATGAGCGAAGCGTTTCTTTTGCGCGGGAAATCCGCGACTTGACCGTGCCGGCAGGGACGTTCAGTACGGCTGCGATCTCTTCCATGGAATAGCCCTGCTCCCATAGATACAGCACGTTTCGCTGATCCTCACTAAGCCGCATCAGTGCGGCGCGAAGATCGAGCGAACGGTCTGCATCGGGAAACGGCGCGGGCGTTTCCGGAATCTCGTCTGTCTCAAAAACCTTGCGGCGCTCGCGCAGGATGGTATACGCCTCATTCCTTAAAATGCGCAGAAACCATGCGCGGAAGCTGCCCCGCTTCAATAGTGTGTTGCGATGCTCGTACGCTTTGACGATCGCCGCACTCATCGCATCCTCGCAGTCGGACGTGTTTTTCAGGATCAGATATGCTACGCCGAACGCGGCCTGTTTGGCATTTCCGATCTCCTCAACGAACACGTCGTCTGAAATCAATCCCATCGGTTCTCTCCCAACTCTCTTCTCTGAATGATCATTCACATAACGCAAGACGCGCAAAGGAGGTAAAAAGTTCCATGTATATAAAAAATTCTCCGTAAAAAATGATCTTTTTTATTCTTCATTGAAAAAGGCGGCTATCGCCGCACTTTTTCAAATGTTTCTGCCGCAGCAATTCTTATATTTCTTGCCGCTGCCGCACGGACACGGATCGTTTCTGCCGATCTTCGCGGAGCGCTTCAGAACCTTCGGCTTGTCGCCGTCCAAAGACGGCGTGTCGACCGGCTTTGCGACCTGCTTGCGCTCTATCGGGGCTTTTCGCACCTGCACGTGCAGGAGGTTTTTTACCGCTTCCTCGCGGATGCGCTCGATCATCGCGTCAAAGAGGTCCGCGCCTTCGCTCGAATAGGCGTTTGCCGGATCGGTCTGCGCATATGCACGGAGTCCGATGCCCTGTTTCAATTCGTCCATGGCGTCGATCTGATCCATCCAGTTCGTGTCGACCGCGCGCAGGAGCACGATACGCTCGACCTCACGCATGTCGACCTTCTGTTCCGTAAGCTCCGCTTCCTTTTTCGCGCGCTGCCGTTCGGCAAAGGTCATGCAGGCGTCAATCAGATCGCTGCGGCGTTTCAGCGACGCGCTGTGCAGAAGCCCGATGGCGTCGGCGGCACAGACATCGGAAAGCTCCTTCTCGATCGCGAGGATGTCCCACTCCTCGGGCTTTGAATGTTCGCTTGCGTACGCGTTGACGATATTTTCGACCGTCTGCCAGATCATGCCGGTGAACTGATCCCTGAGGTCCTCGCCCATCAGCACCTTGCGGCGCTCGCCGTAAATGACCTCGCGCTGTTTGTTCATAACGTCGTCGTACTTCAACACGTTTTTGCGCGTATCGAAGTTCGACGCCTCCACGCGCTTCTGCGCGTTTTCGATCTGCTTTGTGATGAAGCCGTTTTCGATCGGATACGCGTCGTCGGGCGAAAGCTTCGTCATCATGCCCTCCATGCGATCCATGCCGAAACGGCGCATCAGTTCGTCCTTCAAGGATACATAGAAGCGTGTGCTGCCCGGGTCGCCCTGTCGACCGGCGCGGCCGCGGAGCTGATTGTCGATGCGTCGGCTCTCGTGCCGTTCCGTGCCGATGATGTGAAGCCCTCCGAGCTTCACGACCTCTTCGTGCTCGCGGTCGGTCTCCTTCTTGAATTCGGTATACAGCTTCGCGTATTGCTCACGCGCGGCAAGGATGACCTCGTCCTCGGTCTCGGCATGTCCGGTCGCCTCGTCGATGATCTCCTCCTCCACGCCTTCCTGCCGCATCGCGCGGCGCGCGAGAAAGTCCGGGTTGCCGCCGAGCAGGATGTCCGTGCCGCGGCCCGCCATGTTCGTCGCGATCGTGATCTGGTTGAGCTTGCCCGCCTGCGCGACGATCTCCGCCTCCTTGGCGTGGTACTTTGCGTTCAAAACCTCGTGCGGGATGCCTTTGCGTTTCAGAAGCCCGGAGAGGTATTCGCTGCGCTCGACCGAGATCGTACCGACGAGGATCGGCTGACCCGTCGCATGGACCTGTTCGATTTCTTGAACGACCGCACGGAACTTGCCCTCCTCGGTCATGTAGACGCTGTCCTTGTTGTCGACGCGGATGTTCGGCTTGTTCGTCGGGATCTCGACGACGTCGAGGTCGTAGATCGCGGAGAACTCGTCCTCCTCGGTCTTTGCCGTACCGGTCATGCCCGCAAGTTTCTTGAACATGCGGAAGTAGTTCTGGAACGTGATCGTCGCAAGCGTCTTGTTCTCGCGCTCGACCTTGACGCCCTCCTTCGCTTCCAGCGCCTGATGCAGACCCTCGTTGTAGCGGCGTCCGATCATCAGTCGGCCGGTGAATTCGTCGACGATGATGACCTGTCCGTTCTGCACGACGTAATCCTTGTCGCGCTCAAAGAGCGACCGCGCGCGCAGCGCCTGCTTGATATAGTGGTTCAGCTCGGTGTTCTCGGTGTCGGCAAGCGATTCGACGTTGAAATGCTTCTCCGCCTTCCGGATGCCCTCCGCCGTCAGCGAGACCTGACGGTGCTTGACGTCGACCATGTAGTCGCCGCTTTCCGGCTGCTCGATGCCCTGCAGCTGATCGGATTTACTGATCTCCTTGACGTCCTCGCCGCGGGTGAGCCCCTTTACGAAGCGGTCCGCCGCAACGTACATCTCGGAGCTTTCCTCGCCGCGGCCGGAAATGATCAGCGGCGTTCTCGCCTCGTCGATCAGGATCGAGTCGACCTCGTCGACGATCGCGTAATGCAGCGAACGCTGCACCATGCGCTCCTTGTAGACGCACATGTTGTCGCGCAGATAATCGAAGCCGAACTCGTTGTTCGTGCCGTAGGTGATGTCCGCAAGGTACGCCTCGCGCCGCTCGTCGGGATCGAGGTCGTGAATGATACAGCCGACCTTGAGACCCAGGAACCGGTAGATCTTGCCCATCCACTGCGCGTCACGCTTTGCGAGGTAATCGTTGACGGTAACGATGTGCACGCCCTCGCCCTCCAGCGCGTTCAGATACGCGGGCAGCGTCGCGACGAGCGTTTTGCCTTCGCCGGTCTTCATTTCCGCGATGCGTCCCTGATGCAGGACCATGCCGCCGAGCAGCTGCACGTCGAAGTGCCGCATACCGACGGTTCTCACGCCCGCTTCGCGCACGACCGCAAACGCCTCGACCAAAAGGTCGTCCAGCGTTTCGCCTTTTTGAAGGCGTTCCTTGAACTCGACGGTCTTGTGCCGCAGCTGTTCGTCGGAAAGCTTTTGCATCTCCGGCTCGAGCGCGTTGATCGCCGCCACTTTCGGTTTCAGTTTCTTTAATTTGCTTTCGCTCGATGTGCCGAGCAGCTTGTCCAAAAATCCCATAAGATTCTCCTTGAACGATATCTTATGTATTATAGCACACAATCGCCCCTCTGCAAAGAGGCGATTGTGAACGGGCTGCAACGATTTTGCGTTATTTTTGTCCGTTCGGCGTATTCAGCCGCGCAATGATCTCGCGCATGCGCGCTTTCTGACTTTCGGACAGCATCGGAGCAAGCATCCGATAGATCTCCTCCATCTTCCCCTCGCTCATTTCGCCGGTCTGCTTTTGTTCCGCGGTCAGCCGGATCAGCGTTTCCCAGAGCTCGTCGTTCGATTTGTTCCGGTAGGTTTCATACTGCTCGTTGATATTCATTCGGATCACCTCATGCTATCCTATGCGCCACGCACCGAATTCGTGCATCCGGCATATCATGCTTTAAGGAGGAATTGCCATGAATCCACAACCGCAACGAAACGGTCCGTCCCCGCTCTCCTGCGCCGTCGTTTTGGGCGAAGCCGTCCGCGACGAGCACGGCCGCGCAGGCGTCGAGGCATATGTAAAGGCGCTCGCGCCGCTTCTGCCGCCGTCGATGATCGATCAGCTTGCCTATCGGCTGAACGTACCGACCCCCGCGCCCGCGCCTCCCCCGCCTCCGCCCGCGCCGCAAAAGCCGTCCATGCAAATGCCGGATATGGAGAAGCTTTTCCAGATGATGCGGCTTTTTGAGCAGCTTCGCCCGCGCACCGCGCCGAACGGTCAGCAAGGCATGTAAAAACGTCCGAAATCGCAAGGAATTTGTATAAAAATAAAAATTTTTGTGTTTTTTTGAAAAAAGGGAAGATATTTCCGGAAAAGTGTGGTAATATATAGATGACACGAACACAATACACGTGTCAGAAGGAGTGGAACATATGCGTATTTCTATTTCCGGCAAGAACTTGGAGGTTTCCGACTACATGCGCGAAGTCGCTGAAAAGAAGCTCTCCAAACTGGATCGGTACTTCCCGCAGGACACAGAAGCACAGGTCACTCTCTCCGTCGAAAAGAACCGCCACATCGTCGAGGTGACGATCCCGCACGAGGGACGCATCATCCGCGGCGAGGAGGTCTCGGGCGATATGTATGCATCGCTCGACAACATCGTCGAAAAGCTCGAAAAACAGATCGTGCATAACCGCACACGTCTTTTTAAGGGCCTTCGTCAGGATGCATTCCGCGATCTTCCGATCGAGGACGACGAGGATGAAGAAGAAGGACCGCGCATCGTCCGCGTGAAGCAGTTCTCCGTCAAGCCGATGAGCGAGGAGGAGGCAATGCTGCAGCTCGAGCTTTTAGGCCATGCCTTCTACGTATTCCGCAACGTGGACACGAACGAAATCAACGTTCTTTATAAACGTAAAGACGGCAATTTCGGCCTCATAGAGCCGTTGTAAGTTTCACCCGAAAAAAGAGGGGCTTCCGCAGGGAAGTCCCTCTTTTTACATGACGCCGCAAGCGTCTTTTCATGTCCTTTGGACAATTCATGTGCATAGCACAATTCACGCGGCTATGCCGCAATTCATTTTACCCTGCAAAGCCAATACCCGATCAAAGGTCCCAAGAAGATCGCGAGATAGATCAGCGTGATCCACGGCTGATAGTCGACGTAGAATTCTTTGAACGTCAAGCTCCACGGATGTCTCACAAGCACCCAGCCGAAAAGGTCGAACACGATGCAGATCCCCGTCCAGATCGCGCCGCAAATCAGTGCGCCGGTGATCGTCGGGTTAATTAGCCCTTTCATGTAGAGCCAGCCGAACAGCGAAAAGATCACGATGTTATACAGCGGATGCCACGGTTTCGTCTTTTCGTAGCCCTCGCCCATGCCGGGGCTGTCCTTCATGGACTTCATGTGCAGCACTGTGATGTTGAAGATCGTGTGCCCGATCCCGATCAGCGTCACGATGATATACGCAAGCCAGAACCAGAGCATGGACATGCCGAAGTTACGCATCGTTCTTCCCCTCCTGCGCCGCACGCACGAATGCCGTAAACAGTTTTCTGTTGTTTTCGTCTTTCACATACAGCCGTTCCGGATGCCACTGCACCGCCCAATAGAAGCGCTTTTCGGGCGCATACACCGCTTCGATCAATCCGTCCGGCGAGGCCGCCATGGATCTGAGGTCCGGCGCAAGCGTTTTGATCGCCTGATGGTGACTGCTGTTGACGCCGACCGTTTCCGCGCCGAACAGCGTAAAAAGCGGCGAATCCTTTTTGACCGTCACCGTATGCACCGTACGGTCGTACGGCGCCGCCATGCGGTGGTCCACGTCGGAGGGATGCTGCGTCGGAAGGTCCTGGATGAGCGTTCCGCCGCGCTGCACGTTCATCATCTGCAAGCCGCGGCAGATACCGAACACGGGCTTGTCCGCTTCCCACAGCAGCCGCAGAAGCGTCATTTCCGCCGCGTCGCGCTCCGGGCAGATCTCGTTGACGGACGGGAGCTCCGCCTCGCCGTAATACGCAGGCGCAGCATCCGGTCCGCCCGTCATCAGAAACCCATCGAAGGCGTCGACAAGGGGCCGTAAAGCCGCTTCGTCGTCAAGGAGCGGCAGCATCACGGGGACAGCCCCCGCTTCCTCGAGCGCAAGAAAATACCCGGGCAGCATCCAATAGGAATCCCGTCCGCGGTCAAAAAGCGGCGTTATGCCGATCAGCGGTTTTTGCATATTCCCTCCATGCGGCTCTGCCGCAATTCATGACGCCTCCGGCGTCTGTTCACGTCCGCAGGACAATTCATGTGCAAAGCACAATTCATGCCGCAGGCAATTCGTCTGAAACCTTGGATCAAAGCGGCATAGACGACTCCGTCGATACAGTTACAAACAACAGCAACAAAACGGTAAACACCGCCTCTGCAAAGGTCAGCGCAATTCCGATCGAAGCAAACGCGATACCCTTTGTGCTGTGCGATTCCTTCCGGATACTGCCGATCAATCCGATCACGCCAAACACAAGCCCGGTAAGCGCAATGAGCGGCATCCCGAAGAAAAAGATCCCCCAAAGAAGATTGGCCCCCGTTCCTTCTCTCCAATAGGCGGTCGCAAGTGAGAGAAACCATGCGGGGATGATGCAGATCCCGATCATAAACGACGCAAGGGAAAAAACCAACGCGCGCCGCTGCTTGATTGCCTCCATGCCCGTGACCTCCTGAGAATGAATTGCCCTTCAGGCGTGAATTGGCTGCGCCGTGAATTGCAGCTGCGCTGCATGAATTGATCTGCTTACGCAGATCATGAAAAGGCGTTCCTTTCGGAACGCCATGTAATCAAGACATTGTGAGGTATGCCGAGATGAACAGGTCGAGATCGCCGTCCATGACCGCCTGAATGTTGCCGTTTTCGGCGCCGGTGCGGTGGTCCTTGACCAGCGTATACGGCTGGAAGACGTAGGAGCGGATCTGGCTGCCCCATTCGATCTTCTTCATCTCGCCCTTGATCTCCTGCATCTGCTGTTCGCGCTCACGCTCCTGCAGTTCCAGAAGTTTACCTTTCAGGATGCGCATCGCCATTTCTTTATTCTGGAGCTGACTGCGCTCGTTCTGGCACTGCACGACGATGCCGGTGGCAAGGTGCGTGATGCGGATCGCGGAGCTGACCTTGTTGACGTTCTGTCCGCCCGCGCCGCCGGAGCGGTACGTGTCCACGCGGATCTCGTCCGGCTCGATCTTGATGGTCGTGTCGTCGTCCTCAAAGATCGGCGTGACATCCAGCGACGAGAACGAGGTGTGCCGCCGTGCGCTTGCGTCGAACGGCGAGATGCGCACAAGACGGTGCACGCCCTTTTCGGCTTTCAGATATCCGTAGGCGTTTTCGCCCTCGACCTCGAACGTGACGGACTTGATGCCCGCCTCGTCGCCGTCCAGAAGATCGAGCTCCCGAACCTGCCAGCCGCGCTTTTCGCAGTAACGCGTGTACATGCGGTAGAGCATTTCGGTCCAGTCCTGCGCCTCCGTGCCGCCCGCGCCCGCGTGCAGCGACAGGATGGCGTTTGAAGCGTCGTAGGGGCCTTTTAAGAGCATTTCGAGCCGCAGGGCAGTCATCTTTCCGTCGAAGTCCTTAAGCTCGGATTTGAGCTCGTCAAGCAAGCTTTCGTCGTCCTCTTCCTCCGCCATCTCGATCAGCGTTTCGATGTCCTCGCTCTGCGCGTCGAGCTTACTGAGCCGTTCGAGCTTGCTCTTGATCGACTTGACGCGCGTCGTGACCTTGTTCGCATTCTCGACGTCGTTCCAGAAATCGGTCTCCGCCATCTGCGCCTCGAGGGTCTCGAGCTCCGATCTCAGCGCGTCGGCGTTCATCTGCTTATGTGCAAGCGCGAGCGTCTCATTGAGCGCGCCGAGCTGCATTTTGTATTCGTCCAGTACCAGCATGGTTCCTCCGATATTACTGAAGTTTTTCGGGCTCGCCGTAGTCGACGCCGAAGGTCTCGACGCGGATCGATTCGATCACAGGGAAAACAAGCGGCACGTCGTTGTAGCCCGTCTGGGTCGTTGCGATGCGGTCAAGCACGTCAAAGCCCTCCAGGAGCATACCGAACGCCGCGTATTCGCCGTCCAGATGCGGCGCGTCGTCGTGCATGATAAAGAACTGACTGCTTGCGGAATCGCGGACCTGCGTGCGCGCCATCGAGATCACGCCGCGCGTATGCTTGAGGTCGTTTTGGAAGCCGTTGCTTGCAAACTCGCCCTTGATCGAATAGCCCGTTTCAACCGGGTAGCCCGCCGCATTGTAACCGCCGCCCTGGATCATAAAGCCCGCGATGATGCGATGGAAGATCAGTCCGTCATAGAAGCCGGCGTTCGCGAGGGAAATAAAGTTCTTGACGGTGTTCGGCGCGACGTCGGGGTAAAGCTCAAGCTTCATCACGCCGATGTCCTTCATGGTGATCGTTGCAATGGGGTTGTTGTTCACGTTCGAGTCCTCCTCCGTTTTCTCGGGTTCCTGCGCAGGCGCTTCGGTCGTCTGCGTTGCGGTTTCTTCGGTCTTGCCCGTAAGCTCCGTCGAGCCGGTCGAATTTGCGGCGGCGTTTGTGCAGCCGACCGCCGCAAAAAGCAGCAGCGCTGTCAGTAAAATTGATACAATGCGTTTCATGTCAAGCTCCTTTTCCGTTGTCCGATCCTTCGATCGGTTCGCTGTATTCAAATCCATACCGCTCCGAAAGCAGCAACAGGAAGTTATTGACGAGATGCGAGCGGTACTTGCGCTTTTGCGTGAGGATCGTCATTGCGGGAACGAGCAGATCGCAGTCCTCGACGGTCTTTTCCGCAAGGTCGGTAAAGCCGAGCTCCTCCATGGCGCTTTTCGGCGCAAGCGCGACCGCCTTGCCCGCGCGCGCCCAGTTGAGCGCGATTTGCATGCGTGTGCTTACGTACTTCGGCGAAAGGGTCAGTCCCTTTTCCCGGAAGGCGTTCGAAAATGCCGGCAAACTGCGCTCCAGCATGGAAAGCGGCAGCGTACCGAGCCGTTCAAACGAGGTCTCGGGCTCCGGTTCATCCGCAAAAAATGCACCGGGCTTGTACGCCGCGACGAGCGTATCGGACCGCGTGTACAGCACCTCTAAGTTTTCAACGTCGCTTCTGATCGGCCGCACGAAAATTGCCTCGACCTTGCCGTTCTGAAGGCGCTTCAATAGCTCCGGAAGCTCCGCCTCGTATACGCGGACCTCCGCGTCCGGAAAACGGTCGGAAAACGCCGTCAGCGCGTCCAGAAGCCGTTCGTTTTCAAACGAGGACGTGATGCCGATCCTGAGCGTCCCCTTCGTGCCGCCGAAACCGGACGCGATCTCGCTGCGCGCCGCCGTTTCGATCGCGAGCATGCGCTTCGCCCGCTGATACAGGATCTGCCCCGCGTCGGTGAGTTCGAGCCGCCGCGCGCCGCGGTGAAAGAGCCGCGCGCCGTATTCCGCTTCCAAGGCCTTGATTTGGTTACTCAAAGCGGGCTGCGCGATCCGCAGCTTTCTTGCCGCCGCGGTCAAGCTCCCCTCCTCCACGATGGTCACGTAATTCGAATAGTACGAAAGGTTCATGTGTTCTCTTTCCGATCGTTCACGGTAAATATCAGTATAACAAATTCACATAGATTTATCAAGTGATCCGCAAATATCCGCCGTTATTTGTGCAGAAGCGGGCTCAGCGGTTTATAGATGAAGAAGCAGATGACGACGTTCAGAAGCCCCTTCACAAACGTGAACGTCACATTGAAGATCAGAAGGCAGTTCAGAAGGGGATTCGTCGTCGGAAACTGCGCAACGGAGCCGAGGATCGCCTGATACGCTGAAATGATCGCCTCTTCCGGGAAATGCAGGATCGCAACGTACGCCGGATAGACGAAGAAATAATTCAGCGGAAGGGAGACCGCCGCCATGGCAAACGCGCCGAGAACCGAGCCGAAAAGCGCCGAGCCGCGCGTCTTGCGGTGATGATACACAAGCCCCGCGACGAGCACGAACACGCCGCCGAGCAGAAAGTTACAGAGCTCCCCGACGCCCGCGGACGAGCCGAACGGCAGATGCAGAAGGTTCTTGACAAGCTGAATGACAACGCCCCAAAGAGGACCGAGCGCAAATGAGCCCAACAGCGCGGGAAGATCCGATAGGTCGAGCTTCACAAATGAGGGCATGATCGGGATCGAAATTTCAATAAACTGCAGCACGGCGGCGACGGCGGCAAGCATGGCCGCGACCGCAAGCTTATGGGTCTTTTTACCGGTTTCCATGGGTCTTTTCCTTTCGATACGCTATCGGGATTCTACCATGCGCCTGTATCTTATGTCAATAATTTTATATTTGATATATGTATATTATTATAATTATATGCATACATGCTGCTTGGCACATTCCTCTTGCGAATATTGTAAAAAGATGATATATTGATTGCGATCATAATACATAAGGAGGAATATCCATGTTTTGTCAGAATTGCGGAACGCAGCTCCCGGAAGGCGTAAAGTTCTGCCCCGAATGCGGCGCGCCCGTTGAGATCGTCGAACCGCTGCGGAACGAGCCGATCGTCGAGAATATCGCCGCAGAGCCCATCCAAGAACCCGTCTATGAAACGCCGGTACAGCAGCCGATCGTACAATCGAATCCGGAGGCAGCTGCGCTTTCCACGCCGATCCTGGTTTTCGGCATCCTCGGACTTTCGTTTGCGTGCATCCCCTACGTCAACTTCCTCGGCATCATCTTCTCGGCAATCGCCAAGGGCAAGGTCAAACAATTTCTCGGGCTCGGCGGCGTACTGTCCGGCAAAGCGAAGGTCGGCAACATCCTTGCAACGGTCGGCCTGATCATCGGCATCATCTTCACGGTGATCTTTGCGATCATCATAACGGTCGCGATCTTCGGCGGCATACTCGGTGCGCTCGGAGAAAACGGGTATATCCGCGGCTGGTAAGGATCACAGAAACGCAATAAGAACAGAAAAGACCTGCGGAGTTTCCGCAGGTCTTTTACATATCGTGGTTTTTACAGGAGTTTTTCAATCGCTTCCGCGATGTCTTTGACCGTGTTTTCGGCAAAGGGATTTCTTAGGTTGCCGATCTTCAATAGGTCGAAGTAGCCGACCGTGCCGCCTGCCTTGCAGAGGTTCAGATAATCGTTCCACGCACGTTCGCGGTTTTCGCGCATGCGGAGGAAGAAGTCGAACGCGCCCATCTGTGCCAGCGCATAGTCGATGTAGTAGAACGGATACAGGAAGATGTGCTGCTTCTGCATCCAGAAACCGCCCTTTTCGAGGAACGGATCGCCGTCGTAGTCGCGCCAAGGGAGATAGACCTGCTCCAGCTCATGCCACACGCCGTAGCGCTCGTCGCGCGTCATCTCGGGCTTTTCGTAGACGCGGTGCTGGAACTCATCGACCATCGTGAGGTACGGAATGACCTCGAGTGCGGCGGAAAGATGCGCTTCGCGATAGCGCGGCGCGTCGTCGCCGAAGAACTTGTCCATCCACGGATAGGTGAAATGCTCCATCGACATGGAGTGCACCTCGCAGACCTCGATCGGCGCCTGCCGGACCGCACTTAACCGGATCGAATGCGCGGCGACGTACGCCTGGAATGCGTGTCCCGCCTCGTGCGTCAGCACGTCGACGTCCGCGGACGTGCCGTTGAAGTTGGAAAAGATGAACGGCGCTTTAAGCTCCGGCAGCGACGTGCAGTAGCCGCCCATATGCTTGCCGGGACGCGAGGTGAGATCGAACAGCTGATGCTCGACCATGAAGTCGAAGAACTCGCCGGTCTCCGGGCTCAGCTCGCGGTACATCTCCTGCGCGGCCTTCACCATCTCCTCCTCGGTGCCGTGCGGTGTCGGGTTGCCCTCGGGATAGCAGAAGGACTCGTCGTAGTAATGCAGCTTTTCGACGCCGATGCGTTTCGCCTGCCGCGCATGGAGCCGCGCGACGGCGGGCACAACGTATTTTTTCACGCCCTCGCGGAAGCGTTCGACGTCGTCCTTGGTGTAGTCGTAGCGTCCGCGGGAAAGATACGCGAACGGAATGTAGTTCTCGTAGCCGATCAGCTTCGCCTGCGACGTGCGGACCGCGACCATCTTGTCATAGATGTCGTCGAGCTCGTCCGCAATGCCGGCGTACATCTCCGCCCACTTGCGGAACGCGCCTTCGCGGATGCTTCTGTCCGGGTCCTGCATGAATTTCAGCAGCCCGTAGAAATTGCAGGTCTCGCCTCTGTACTCGGTCGTGCAGCCCGCGGTGAGCTTCGCGTAGCGGCTCTTCAGCATCTGCTCCTCGGTCATGCCCGGGATCAGTCGCTCGTCGGCGAGCTTGACCTGCGCGTCCGCCTCCGTGAAAATGATCTTGCCGAGCGCGGCTTCGAGCTCTTTACGGAACGGGTGGTTCACCATTGCGTTGAGCTGACGCACGTTCAGAACCATCGTCTTACTGAGGTTCTGGTCGTAATAGGTCTGCTCCGCGTCGTAGAATTCGTCCTTTGTGTTGACGTCGTGGCGGATGTGCGAGATCGTGAACTGCGTCGCGACCTTCTGCATCGCCTCGTCCATCGCATAATACGCGTCGATCGCTTCCTCAGCCGTCTTTGCGTGCTCAAACGTGTCGATCCGCTTGAGTCCGTCCGCGATAAAGGCGTCGACGTCCACGCGCTCATAGGGTAGTTCCGAGAATTTCCACATAGATTTGCCCTCCTGTTTTCAATAAAAACAGTATACCATAATCATGCGCATGATGGCAACAAAAAAGAGACGGTCGAACCGTCTCCTTTGCCTTACCCCGCAATTCAATGCGTCTGTTCCGCACGGATCAGCTCCAGAAGATGCGCAACATCGGCAGTCTCCAGAATGACGTCCGGCGTCGTTCCTTCGATATTCATGGTGCCGTCCGCATTTTCGCCCGCAGCCATACTGAACCGAAACAGCAGACCGGAATCCGGCAGCAGGCGCACGACCGGATCGAACCCAAGCCCGTCCCCGCCGGTTTGCGTGCCGACGACGGTCGCCCAACCGGTCGCTTTGCAGAAGCAAGCGAAGCTTTCCGAGGAGGAGTATACGGTATCGTCCACAAGAACCCAGCGTTTCGCGCTGCTTTGGATCGCTTCGCGTCCTGTCACCTCCAGATCCATACTGCAGAAGAACTTGTCCAGTCCATACGCCGTCGCCCACGCAGGTGCGTTTTCCGCTTCGGATGTGTTATGGATCTCGAACCATTCTCCGACAATTCGATCGTTATACGCGGAATCCTTATAAAAGTTGCGCCAGCGGAAGGTATAATCCTGCCCGAACGGAGCGACGATGACCGCTCTCCAGTACGCATCGCTTCCGCCGCTGTTCGCGGTGATGTCAAAGATGATGTTCTCCGCTTCCGGATACTGCATCATTGTTTTTTCAAACAGGTCGCAATCACGTTCGATCGTGGAGGGATAGAATGTCGGAACAAGAAAGCAAAGCGTTTTGCAATCATCATAATACTGCACCGTTACTTTAGGAAACAGCCCGTACGCGCTTGAGGAACTGCTGTATGTTTTCGGCGGCGTATAATACCCTGCTTCCGCCGCTCTCATCAGATCTTCACGCCATGGCTCCAGGAACAAACTGTCCTTCCCTTCCGAAGACAAAACAACATACCCGTACATATCGCTGAATAAGGACTGCGGAACTAAATAAAGATGTGCCGTATTTTTCAGAGACGCAAACACCTTCCCGACGATCTCCGCAAATGCATTGACGTTCGCAGCGTTATTTGTCAACTTTGCGTACGTCTCACGGACGCCGTCCACATCAACGCCCTTGTCGCGCAAATAATCCAGATACGGATAATCCGTTTCCAGGATTTCCCAGAGAAGCTCGTAATCGGCGGAAAACGGTCCCGGCGCTTCGGTCGGAACAGGCGTCGGTTCTTCGGTCGGAGCAGGCGTCGGTTCTTCGGTCGGAACGGCCGTCGGTTCGACTGTTTCCGACGTCACGGTCGATCCGGCTGCCGGATCAACCGTCTGACCAGACTGCGTACATCCTACCGAAAACAGCAGCGCAATAAAAAGAACAAGGATCCGCTTCCAAACACGTTTCATACGTTTTCCCTCCGAATTTCTCAGATTGGACAGGCATTATTTTACCATGTATTCCCGCGTGCAGCAAGACACAAAAAAGAGACCGCACATCTGCAGTCTCTTTCTTTGGTTATGCTCAGAACTTGAGGGTGTTGAATTTGACGCCCGGGCCCATCGTGGAGGAAACCACGACGCTCTTCAGGTACGTGCCCTTCGCCGCTGCCGGCTTCGCCTTGACGATCGCGTCCATCAGGGTGTTGAGGTTCTCTTCGAGCTTGTCAACGCCGAAGGACTTCTTGCCGATCGGGCAGTGGATGATGTTGGTCTTGTCAACACGATACTCGACCTTACCGGCCTTGATGTCGTGGACCGCCTTGGTGACGTCCATGGTGACCGTACCGCTCTTCGGGTTCGGCATCAAGCCCTTCGGACCGAGCACGCGGCCGATGCGGCCGACGAGACCCATCATGTCCGGGGTCGCGACGCAGACATCGAATCCAAACCAGTTCTCGGTCTGGATCTTCTTGACCATATCCTCGTCGCCGACGAAATCTGCGCCGGCTTCCTGTGCCTCGCGCGCCTTATCGGCCTTTGCGAAGACGAGGACGCGGACGGTCTTGCCCGTGCCGTGCGGCAGAACGATCGCGCCGCGGACCTGCTGGTCTGCGTGACGGGAGTCAACGCCCAGACGGACGGAGACTTCGATCGTTTCGTCAAACTTTGCTTTCGCGGACTCGAGCACCGCTTCGAGACCCTCGCGGACGTCGTACTGCTTGGTGCTGTCGATCAGCTTCTTGCTTTCGATATAATTCTTACCGTGCTTCATCGTTCGTTCCTCCTCAGTCCACGACGACAATGCCCATCGAACGGGCAGTGCCTGCGACCATGCTCATGGCCGCTTCAACGGAAGCCGCATTGAGGTCGGGCATTTTGAGCTCCGCGATCTCGCGGACCTGCGCCTTGGTGATCTTTGCGACCTTGGTCTTGTTCGGAACGCCGGACGCCTTTTCGAGGTTGCAGGCCTTCTTGATGAGGACCGCCGCCGGAGGCGTCTTGGTGATGAACGAGAAGCTGTGATCCGCGTAAACCGTGATCACGACCGGGATAATGAGACCGGCCTGCTTGTTCGTGCGCTCATTGAACTCTTTGCAGAAACCCATGATGTTCACGCCGTGCTGGCCCAGTGCGGGACCTACGGGCGGCGCCGGCGTTGCCTTACCGGCGGGGATCTGCAGCTTCACATAACCTGTGATTTTCTTTGCCATTGCTGTTTCTCCTATATGTTTTATTTATAGTTGTGGTGCGGGGTGCCTCCCCTCCCACTTAAAGCGCTTCGCTCTCGATCTGTTGAACACTGCGTGATTCAACAGACCGGTTTTGCAGTGTCGCCTATCACACTTCGTGTGACCGGGCGGCGACCCTGTAAGGTGTCAAATCCGCCGCACATGTCGCCGGATTTGACGGATTTTGCATCCGTTCTTCCTCCGTCTCGTTCGTGCGCGCGTTTACAACGCGCTTGCGTTTTTCGCCGAATCACAATATTTTTCGACAGACCGAAAACTTGTCGCTTTAAATCTTTTGGACCTGAATGAAATCCAACTCGACCGGGGTCTCCCTGCCGAACATGGAAACAGACAGCTTGACCTTCTGCCGTTCGGGATCGATCTTGTCGACACGCCCGAGGAAGTTTTCGAGCGGGCCCGACACGACGCGCACCGTTTCGCCGACCTCGATGTTGAGCACGATCGGGATACGCTCGACGCCCATCGCCACGACCTCTTCATCCTTTAAGGGAACCGGCTTGCTTCCCGGACCGACAAAGCCCGTGACGCCGCGGGTGTTGCGGATGACGTACCATGCACGCGGGTTCATCACGAGATCGCGCGATACGCCGCCGCCCTGTTCTGCGGGACGTTCCTTCTCAACAACGTCTACGACCATCTTGACCATGACGTAGCCGGGATAGACCTTTCGGGTGACAGATTTGCGCTTTCCGTTCGGCAGGATCTCAATGGTTTCCTCCGTCGGATACATGACGTCCAGAATAATATCGGACAGTCCTGCATTGTCGACGGCCTTAATAAGGTCTTCCTTGACCTTGTTCTCATACCCGGAATAGGTATGGACCACGTACCATTTCGTTTCCTGACTCATGGGCGTTACTCGTTATTTTCCGTGCCTTCTTCCGCCGGCTCGACCGTTGCGGTCGTATCCTGCGTGCCGGTAAGCAGCGCCTTGACCGGCGTATAGAAGATCAGATCAAGGACATAGATCAGAAGCGCGAACGCAAGAACGAACACCAGAACGACCGCAGTCGCCTTGACGAGCTCTTTCATGTTGAGCCAGGTGAGCTTCTTGACTTCGCCGGTCATTTCCTTGATGTAAACCTGCCAGCGAGACTTCATCGCAAAGATCGCCAGTACGATGATCGCAAGGATCAGAACCGTGTAGATCAGCGCGAACAGATGCGTCCCGATGTTGACCGCGAAGAAGATCAGCGGATACAGCGCAAAGATGATCGCCGCGATGCAGGTGCCCTGGAACGACTGATAGCTGTTCTTCACAAGGTACATGATCCCGCCGATGACCAGCAGCGCGCTCGCGATCGCAAGCATGACGTACGCGACCGTCTGACCGCCCCAGTTCGGGTCGACCGTGCTCGCTTCGGCAGTTTCTTCCGCCGTTTCAACAGCGACTTCCTTCGCGTCGAACAGCTTCAGAAGCGAGGAACCGCTTGCCAGATCATACACCGTGACCGCAAGGGTGACGATGCCGACAACCAGCAGCAAAATGACGAACAGACGCAGGGTCTTCGCCATATTGTCCTTTTCCACTACGTTTGCCATGATATTCTCCCGTTATTTGGACTCTCTGTGCAGGGTGTGCTTGCGGCAGAAACGGCAGTACTTGTTGAACTCAAGACGATCGGGATCGTTCTTCTTGTTCTTGAACGTATTGTAATTTCTCTGCTTGCATTCGGTGCAGGCCAAGGTAATCTTTACGCGCATTATAATGCTCCTCCTAAAATTGATCCATCAAAAACGAGCCCCCAACGGGGGCACCTTGAATAAGTTACCACAACGGGTTCCGTTTGTCAACGAAAAAATTTGATTTCCGCACGATTTTTTTGAGAATGTCGGCATTTTTGCGGTCTGTGGTCCGTTTTCGTCCCAACGGGTCTCATGACGGCTGCCGCTCTGCGATCCCATCCTTCTGCGGCGCGGGATCTGCGGCTTCTTCTTTCTTTTCTTCTTTCTCCTCCGGCTTCGGTTCCGTCGCTTGTTCGGCGTCCGGTCTTGTCAGCAGCGCGAAATACCGCTGATACACACGCTTGTATGCCGTATCGAATCCCTCATCGCCGCCGGAATGGAGCTGTTCAAAATGGAGATGCTCATGGTCGGCAAGTTCGGGATGCACGCGAACCAGCGTCGCGATACCGACGTTGGAGCACACGTCGCCGATCCGGTGGTATTCCACCAGAAGATCCGAAAAGGTCGTATCGGCATAGGCGTTGCACTCGCCCGTGCTCATGCGCTTCAGATGATTGCGTTTTAAGACGGTGATAAGATCCGCCGACACCTGTACGAGCGGTTCGATCCGTACCGCTGCTTCGAGGTCGCGCTTTTTGAAGGTCTGTTCCGTCTCGTCCAGGATCTGCAGCAGCGCCGTCTCAACAACCGTGAGCTCCGACATGGCTTTGGCGGAAAAATGCGTGCCGTTCTTTTCCATGGACTGCGCAAGCCGCGCGATATTCACTGCGTGATCTCCGAGCCGTTCGAACTCCGACGCTACCTTATAATATTGATTCAGGATCGCGACATGGTTTTCGATCTGCAGATGCGGAAGGAAGCTGACCATGTATTTGCTCAGCTCGTCGGTCATGCGGTCGATCTCGTCCTCTTCCGAAAGGATCGCCTTATGAACAGCCGGATCGTATTTTTTCAGAAGTCCGAAGGACTTTTCGATGTTCGCGCGCGAAGCGGCAAAGGTCGTCAGAAGCGTCTTGTAGCAGCTTTGCAGCGCGAGCGCCGGGGTATTGAAAAAAACCGGATTCAGACCGTCGGTGACGTCCTTGTACTTCCCTGCTTTAGCGGGTTTTTCCCTGACCAGCTTTGTCCCGAACTTCTCGAACAGTCCCGTCATCGGCAGCAGCGCAAGGGCGCAGCCGAGGTTGAAGATCGTATTGGTATTTGCGATCATGCCTGAGTTGGCAGTTTTATCCCACAGCTTTTCCAAGAGTCCGACCTTATGCACGATCGTCACGACGAGCAGAACGAGGATCGACTTGCTGAGGTTATAGAGGATATTGACGACGCCGACGCGGCGCGCCTCCGCCTTTGAGCCGATGGAGATGACGATAGCGGTGGTCACGCAGTCGCCGAGATAGACGCCGACGATGACCGAATAGATCGACTTGAACATCAGCTTGCCGGATTGGGAAAACGCCTGAAGAATACCGATGGTCGCCGAGGAGCTCTGCAGCGTGAACGCGACGCCTGCGCCGGTGACGTAGCCGAGAAACGGATTGTCCCCGAGCCGTGAAAAGAGCGTTTCAAAGACGCCGGATTCCGAAAGCGTATTGACCGCGCCGGTCATATTGAGAAGACCCGAGAACAGGATGCCGAAGCCGATCGCGATATTGCCGACGGAACGGGCGTTTTTGAAGAAGCTTGTCATGATCAGCACGATGCCGATGATCAGCGCGATCGGCGCGAGCGTAGACGGCTGAAAAAAGCGCAGTACGGACGAGCCGGAGGAATCGATATCCAGAAGGCGAATGATCTGACCGGTGACCGTAGTGCCGACGTTTGCGCCGATGATGATGCCGAGCGACTGATGCAGCGTCAGAATACCGGCGCCGACAAGACCGGCGGTGATCACGATCGTTGCCGTGGACGACTGAATGAGCGCGGTTACCAGAACGCCGAGCACGAAAGCCGTGAGCGGATTGTCCGTTACCTTGCTCATCGCTTTTTTCAGCGTGCCGGAAGAATTCTCTTTCAGGGAATCGCCCATAAGCCGCATGCCGTACAGGAACATGGCAAGCCCGCCCAGAAGAGATATCACATGAAAAACATCCATTTTACCCTCGTCCGTTTAAACAGTAGGAATCTGATTACGATAGTACCATGCTGCATGCGTTCTCGTCAAGTTTTCGTTCATTGCCGCCGACAGAACCGGCACGGCACGCTCTGCATATCCGCAGACCGGCGATTTATGCGATTTTTACGTAAATTGTGTGCGTTCGACGGTTGAAAACGCGTTCCGTTTCTGTTACGATATAAATAAGGAAAAAATGGGGAGGTTCCGGTTTATGACCATAGAAAACTGGCTCGGGATCATCGGCGGTATCGCCATATTCCTGTTCGGTATCAAGATCATGGGTAACGGCATCGAGCGGCTGGCAGGCGCAAAGCTTAAGTCGATCCTGGAAAAGCTGACGACTAACCGTTTCCTCGGTTTGTTGGTCGGTACCGTGATCACCGGTATCATTCAAAGCTCGAACGCCGTCTCCGTCATGACCGTCGGTTTTGTCAACGCGGGGCTGATGCCGCTTGAAAACGCGGTCGGCGTCATCATGGGCGCGAACGTCGGTACCACGATCACCGGTCAGCTCATCGCGTTCAACATCGACACCTACGCGCCGATCATCGCGTTTGCCGGCGTTATGGCGATGACGTTTCTGAAAAAGCGTCCGTGGAACGATATCCTGTACGCGCTGACCGGTCTCGGACTTCTGTTCATGGGCATGATGCTGATGAAGGAGCACATGAAGGCGCTCGGCAACGAGCCGTGGTTTCAGAACCTGATCGGAAATCTCACGAACCCGCTCCTTGCGGTGCTTGTCGGCACGATCATGACGATGCTTCTGCAGAGCGTGTCCGCGTCGGTCGGCGTTCTGCAGGCGATGGCGATGTCCGGTGCTCTGGGCACGCATCCGCTTACGATCGCCGTGTACCTGATCTGCGGACAGAACATCGGCTGCACGACGGTTTCGATCCTCGCTTCCGTCGGCGGCACGAAGGACGCGAAGCGCACCGCCTGCATCCACGTGCTGTTCAACGTGTTTGCATGTCTCATCTGCATCCTGCTGCTGCAGCTTTTCCCCGGCGTGCTGACCCTGATCGAGCGGATCTCCGGCACGGTCAACGGCGGTCCGAACTACGCGCAGCAGCTCGCGAACGCGAACACGTTCCTGAAGATCGCAGCGACGGTCATCATGTTCCCGCTCTCGTCGCTTCTCATCAAGCTCTCACGCCTGATCATTCGCGGCGAAGATAAGCTCGAGGGACGCCGGCTTCTGCATATCGTCGGCGGCAAGGACTTCGGTTCCTCCGTAACGGCTGTTGCATCCGTTGAGAAAGAAACCGAGCGTATGTACAGTATCGCGCATGAAAACCTGCAGAAGACCTATGCTGCGATGACCGCGCCCCGGAAGGGCGATCTTGACGGCATCGGCGAAAACGAGGAGACGCTCGACTGGCTGAACTCCGAGATCTCGAAGTACCTCGTGGAGATCAACCGCAACGGTCTCGGCGAAGCCGACGCGCGTTCCGTCGACCGCATGCACCACGTGATCGTCGACTACGAGCGTATCGGCGACCATGTGAATAACATCGCGGGCTATATCCAGCACATGCGTGAAAAGAAGATCAGCTTCTCCGAAGCGGCCATGGACGAGATCGCGCCGCTGTTCCTCAAGGTGCTGAACATCGTCGGAGACGCGCACACCTGCATGCTGAATCCGAAGGCAGTACCGCTTTCGGACATTGCCAGACGCGAGCAGGAGGTCGACGATCTCGTCGATCTGTACGAGAACAACCACATCAAACGTCTGTCCGAGGGCAAATGCTCGGCGGAGATCGGCATGCTGTACGTCGAAGCGCTCACCGACCTCGAACGTATCTCCGACCACGCGCTGAACATCGCCGAAGCCGGACAGGCATAAAAAATCCCCTTTCGGGGGAAACGAAAACGATCGGTTCAGACGAAAAGCTGCGTCGGCTCCAGATCCGCGATCATTTCCAGAAGAGCAAGCGTGCTTTCACGGCACGCTTCTTTTTTGACCCGGTCCGAAAAGGCGCACGCGTAAGGGTACTGCGAAGCAAGCGCGATCCACGCGTAGTACGGCAGCACCGACCGCTCCTCCTCCGTCGCATGATACTCCGAAAGCATCATCCGCGCGTTGCGCCGATAATTTTCGAGCGCGGTTTCGAGCGTTTGCGCCACATCGACCGGACGGTCGTGAAAGACGTCCAGATCAAAATCCGCGTTGTTCGCGATCAGATTCACGCAAACGTCCGTCCCCGCCAGATTGAAATCGATCAGCCCCGCGACGCGGTCTTTGTCGACGAGCACGTTGGAAAGGTTCTCGTCCCCCTGGGTCACACAGCGCGGCAACGCTTTATAAACGGAAAGCAGATGCGCGCGGATCGAATCATTTTTGCGTTCGAGCTTTGCTGCAAGCGCTTCTTCCCCGATCCCTCGGAGCGTTTTCAGGATCGTATCCGTGTTCTGCTGCTTTTCATCGATCCCGAGCGGAACATCGAACGGACATAACTCAAACAAGCTGTACATTCCCATCGTCGGGATCAGGTCGACACCTTTATACCGCTCCATAAACCGTGCGATGGAGCGGACGACTTCCGAACGCAGCGCGTCTTTCTCCTTCTCCCCGCTCTCTTCGCCGAGGGGAAGGTCGATATATTCGGAAAGATAGACGGCAAGCGCGTTCCACGACCGGAAGAACCGACCGCCTTTCGCTTTCAGAAAGGCAGGACACCGGAATCCGAATTCCCGATACCGGCCGATCAGGCGGTTCAGATCCTCCATGCGCGATTCCGTCATCTCCGGCGCGTTGCAGAAGCGGAGCACGTATTTACGGTCGATCACATAATTCCATCGTATATCGTCCGCGCCGTGCGAGCTGTCCAAAAGACCGATCGTATGCGGCTTCGAAATACCGTACGCCAAAAGCAGCGCAGCGACGTCTTCCGCATTCGGACGCGCCATTGTTTTTGTACAGTCTTTGACGGTGTTGATCTCTGTAATGCCAGGGTATTCCATACGCTGCTGCTTATGAATTCCGATCCTTGCCTCTGATCCCGAAAACCGCCGCAATGATCAAAAGAACAATGGCGCACCAGAACCCGATCCCGATCCTGGTCCCGTCAAGCACGAACAGATCGGCAAAACCGAATTGCTGCACGTAGTTCCACGTAACGACCGCCCAAAGCGTTATACCGGCGAGCGCGGAAATCAAATACGGTATCTGTTTTCCGATCAGAGCGGTGATAAAAAGTGAAAGACTCGGAACGAAGATCGCCAGCGTCAGGGAAACCAGCCAGTATTCCAGAGGGTTTGGTATCTGAACAAGCATATACATTGCATTATAAAAACCGAGTGTTGTCCCGGTCTCCGACATCGCCCAACTCGGCGCAGCGCAGATTGGCAGAAACAGCGCATTGAATAACAAAAGGATCGAAACGATCAGATATACCATACGACTGTTTTTCATACAATATCCTCCGAAAAAGGTCGTGTCCGGATTGATTGAAAACCGGGCTGCCGCTGAAAAAAGAATAACACAACCATCCATTCATGTCAAACGATCAAAAAAAGAAAGCATCTCCTTTCAGAGATGCTTTCTTTGTGTTCTTATCGGAATGCACCAAACAGCCATGCCGCAAGCAATGCCATGCCTGCAATAATCAACACCACCGGGATCAAAATGATACCGTACCCGGTCAGCGTCAACAGCAGATACTCGGAAAAACCGACCTTCTCGGGTTTTTCCTCGTTCTCCGACGCCGTCGTTTCTTGGCAGCGGTCTTGATCCGTCAATGCATTCTCTTTCTTTTCCTTACTTCTCGGATTCTTCATTCTCGTTACGATTGCTCTTGCGCTCCATCTTCGGCAACTCAAAGAGATAATTGCCGTTTTCATCCATCTTGCGATCGGGGAAGTGGCATGCAAGGAAGTGCCCGGGGGTAACTTCTTTCAATTCGGGCGGAACACGCTTACATTTGTCGCAAGCCATGTAGCAACGCGTATGGAACTTGCAGCCCTCCGGCGGCTTGATCGGGCTGGGAATATTGCCCTCGAGAATGATGCGCTCCTTTTCGCCGTTGTCAAGATCCGTGGTCGGGATCGAAGACAGCAGTGCGATCGTGTAAGGATGACGCGGATCGGCGAACAACGTCTTGGTATCGGTCAGCTCAACAACATTGCCGAGGTACATAACGCAGATACGATCCGAGATGTAGCGAACGACGGACAGGTCATGCGAGATGAACATGTACGTCAGATTCTCACGTTTCTTAAGCTCCAGCAGCAGATTGATGATCTGCAGCTGAATCGAAACGTCCAGCGCGGATACGCATTCGTCGCAGACAACGAACTTCGGGCGAACCGCAAGCGCACGCGCTATGGAAATTCTCTGACGCTGACCGCCGGAGAACTGGTGCGGATAACGGTATAGCATGTAATCCTGCAAACCGCACTCCTCCATCGTCTTGACGATGTAGTCCTTGATCTCTTCGCTGCCATGCTTGTACATGTTGTGCGTGACGAGACCTTCCTCGATGATCTGACCGACAGGGAAACGCGGATTCAAGCTGGAATACGGATCCTGGAAGATGATCTGCAGATCCTTGCGCAGCTTGCGCATTTCGGAATACTTCAATCTTGCGAGGTCGATACCGTCGTTGCGCAGCGCTTCGTACTTTTGGAATTCGGGATCATCCGCGTACTTTGCTTTCAACTCGTTCAGCTCGCCCAGCAATTGATTGATCTTGCCGTCCGATTCCGCAACCGATTTCTCAAGTTCTGCTGCCTGATCGTTCTTGCCGCGGATCTTCAGCGCGTCGATCTTTTCGATGTTCTTTGCACGGACGACGCTCTCCTCATAGATCTTCAGGTTCAGTTCGCAGCCCTTATTATCCGGATCGTTCAAAGAGAATCCGCCGAGAATGTGCGCCATGTTGGTGAGAGCGGTCTGCTCTGCGCAGCGCGCAAGATTGCGGCTCTGCAGCAGGAAGAAGTCTGCCTTGTCCTCGCCGACTTCGTCAACCTTTTTCTCAAGCTCTTCGCATTCGTGTTTCGCTTTTTCGTACTGTGCGCGATACTTGTGAATGTGGACCAACGTATCCTTCACATAAGCAGGCGCGACATCATACAGCGACTTTCCGTAGTAGAGCGTTGTGCCTGCCGTCTGCGGATACAACTGCAGAAGTGTTCTTCCGAGCGTCGATTTGCCGCAGCCGGATTCGCCGACGATACCGATCGTTTCACCTTCGTAAATGTTCAGCGAAATGTCCTCATTCGCGCGAACATACATCTGCTGTTTCTGGAAGATCGAAGACTTTGCAATCGGAAAGTATTTTTTCAGATTGGTGATTGAGAGTAATACTTTTTTATTTTGTTCCATGGCTTCTCTCCTCCTTGTTCGGGTAGAAGCAACGAATCTGCTGTCCGTTGCCGACATCTACGAGCTCCGGCTCTTCATCAATGCAGCGCTGTGTGCAGTACTTGCAGCGAGGACCGAACTTGCAGCCCTTCGGAAGTGCCAGCGGGTGCGGCACAACGCCGGGGATCGGTTCCATGTCTTCGGTATCGGTATTCAGACGCGGTACCGAATACATCAGACCCTCGGTGTACGGATGGCTCATCTTGCTCGCCGGATCGAAGATCACGCGCGCACTCGCCTTTTCGACGACCTGTCCGCAGTACATAACGGCGACGTCGTCCGCCATCTCATTGATAACGCCGAGGTCGTGCGTGATGAAGATGATGCTCGTTCCCTTTTCCTTCTGCAGATCATTCATTAGGCGAAGGATCTGCGCCTGGATGGTAACGTCAAGCGCCGTCGTGGGCTCGTCGGCAATCAGGATCTTCGGTTTGCAGGCAAGCGCCATAGCGATCATGACACGCTGACGCATACCGCCGGAAAGCTGGTGCGGATACTGTCTCAATACCTGCTCCGGATTCGGGATCTGTACGTCGTACAGCATCTGCAGCGCATGTTCGGCAGCCTGCTTTTTATTCATGCCCTGATGGATCATGAAGGTTTCGGAAAGCTGCTTCTTTACCGAGAAGACCGGGTTCAGAGACGTCATCGGCTCCTGGAAAATGACGGAAATGTCGTTGCCGCGAACGTGATACATCTCCTCCTGGCTCATCTGCACAAGGTCTTTACCCTCGAGCAAAACACTGCCGGAATCAATATAACCGTTTGCGTCAAGCAGCTTCAGCATGCTCATCGCGTGCACGGATTTACCGGAACCGGACTCGCCGACGATACCGATCGTCTTGCCTGCTTCCAACGTATAGGATACGTCGTTGACCGCTTTTACGATACCCTTGCGCGTTCTGAAATACGTATGGAGATGATTAACTTCCAATAATGCCATTGCTTCTCTCCTCCTTATTCTTTCGAACTCGACTTGGGATCCAGCGCGTCACGCAGTGCGTCGCCGACGGTGTTGATGCATACCGTCGTGATCGACAGGAACAGCGAGGTGAAGACCCATTGCCACCAGTAGTTCTTGATAACCGTAGAGTTGGTTGCCGCATTCAGCATATTGCCCCAGGTCGGCTGCGGATAGCTGACGCCGAAGCCGAGGTAGCTCATGCTGGATTCCGTCAACATACAGGATGCGAAACCGAGCGTGATCTGTACCAGAATGACGGACAGAACATTAGGCAGAATGTGCTTGACCGCAATACGCGTCTCTCGGACGCCCATGGACTTCGCAGCCAGAACGTATTCGCTTTCACGCGCGAGCAGGATCTGCGCACGCAGCATGTATGCGATACCCGTCCAGGACAGAACGCCGATGATACACATCAGGATGAAGATACGCATCGTCGCCGACATATTAACCTGCGCAAGCAGAGCGGAAAGCGCCAGTGCGAACGGCAGCAGCGGAATGTTGCCGACGACCTCTGCGATACGCATCAGCAGAATGTCGACCCAGCCGCCGCAGTAACCCGCGATACAGCCGATGATGATACCGATGATGATTTCGATGATAACTGCGACCGCGCCGATGGTCATCGTCATCAGACCGCCGTTTGCGATACGCTGGAACTGATCCGCACCATATGTGTCGGTACCGAAGATATAACCGTTCAGGCCCCATTTCTCGATCAGCTTGCCCTGACCGTCAACGAGGTAATTCTGGAACGCGCCGGTGAAGATCTTGTAGGTTTCATCTACCTTCATAGCAGCGACCTTCTTCGGCACAGACGCCTGACCGAAGTGGTTACCGCCCCAGGAATAGACGTTGCCCTTGTTGGTGATACCGGTGATATGGTAGGTGCCCGCGGAGAGCGTCTCGGGGAGGAAGTATTCGCCCTCCTCAAGCTTCGGCATGCCGACAGCTTCAAGGGGAAGGTCGCCTACGAAGCCGAGCGTACCGTCCTTCATGATGAGAACGACGGAGTTCGACGTCGCTTCAATGCCCACGATCTTTTTGCCGTGCGCCTTGACAAATTCCTTGATCTTTGTCGTCGAGCCCATCACCGTGTCCTCACGGACGTCTTCATACATCTTGCGCAGACCGGAGAAGATCGTCTGTCCCTTCTTATCAAGACCGACGATATAGTTCAGCGTGAAGTCGATATCGACAAGGCCCTGCTTATCCACGAATTTCTCGAGGTTTGCATAGGTGTGCATGTTGCCCCAGATGTACAGCGTTCCGTCGTTCATCAGGATCGCGGTGCACTGCCAGCCGCATGCTACTTTTTTGATATCGTTGACATTCGGGATGCCGTTTTCATGCAGTTCCTGCGGCATAACGACGACCGAGGGATCGTTCTCCGCTTCTTCGGAATATCCGTACTGACCCATACGGTTGTTGCCCCAACCGTAGATCTTGCCCTGATCGTCGATCGCGATGCAGTGGTCGACGCCGGCTGCCACATAGAGGATGTTGGCGTTCTGGACTTCTTCCGGGATATCGCCGATGTCGATACCGGTCGTGTTGATCTGGGTTGCGCCCCAGATATAGACATTGCCCGCATTGGAAAGACCGATGCTGAAGGAGCCGTACCCGTCGATGCTCTTGATGCCCTCGCTCTGAAGTTTCTTCGGCACGGACATCATGGTCAGTGTCGGCGGAACGTTCTTCTGCGTAATCTCAGTGTAGCTGTCCGAATAGTTCTTCATGAACTTCGGAGCGAAGATAACGAAGCAGAACATCAAAAAGACCACGATCAAAGCGCCGACAGCCAGCTTATTGCGGAAGAATTTCTGCGCGACCTGCTTGCCCGGGCTGGTGATCTCGATAACGTCCTTTTCGGTAACCTGCTTCTCCTCTTTTTTTTCGTTGAGCTGCTGATCCGCAAGCTCTTTCAGCTCCTTACCGGGGAACAGAAGACGGCGAAACCAATTGATAATTCCTTTTTTCTTACTCATTTCGACGCCTCCTTTTACTTATTGACACGAACACGCGGATCGACGAGACCGTAAACAAGGTCCGTGATAAGGTTGCCGACCAAGCCGATAAAGACGTAGAAGCACTCAATCAGCATGATGACGTCATAGTCCGCAGTTCTCATAGATTTCAGGAACAAAGTACCCATGCCGTTCAAAGCAAACATGGATTCGGTGATCATGGATCCTCCGAACAGTCCCAGGAACCAGCCGATGACAACCGTAATGATCGGGATCAAAGCGTTGCGCCACGCATGCGAATAAATGACGGTGCGTTCGCGAACGCCCTTTGCACGGGCGGTACGAATGCAGTCCATCGACAATGCATCAAGCATAGCGGTACGCGTCAGACGGGTCATGTAAGCCAGCGACGAGAACGTCAGCGTGATGATCGGAAGAATCATGTAGTAGACACGATCCCAGAACCATTTCCAGCCGGTATAATTGCTGCCCGGCGTTTTCATTCCGCTCGGCGGAAGCCATCCCAAAAGCGAGCAGAAAATAAAGATGAAAAAGATACAGAAAATAAAGATCGGCAAACTGTGACCGATGATCGTAACGACCTGAACGGTCTTATCCAAAACGGATCCGCGTTTGACAGCACAGTGAATGCCCAGCGGAATCGTAACACCCAGCGCAATGACCGTGACGAACAAATTGAGGAACAAAGTGTTCTTCATCGGTTCGCCGATTACGGTAATAACGTCCGCTCTTTCTTCCCAGGAATAACCGAAGTTACCCTGCAGCAGACCGTTGCAATGCCCGTCATAGAACGGCCATACGCCGACCCATCTCAAATAGCGAACGATTTTGTTGTTCGTGTCGGTGCCGTACAACCTCTGATATTTGAGATACAACTCGTCAAATTTGGCGTTCAATTCCTCCGGCTTGAGCATGTTTTTCATGGAGTTAACTTCCGTTTTCGCGTCCGTGTAGGCGCGGTTCTGCGGAACCAAGCTGTAAACGTTGTAAAGAATAAACGTCAAGAGGATCAAAACGACAAAGACGTAGAGCAATCTCTTAATGATATATTTTCCCATTCGGTTACCCCTGTCCTTTCGTAAAAAGGTCGCTGTCAGAAAAAAGATGATTCTGTTTGAAAAAAAAACGTCCGGCGGCGTTTACCACCGCCGGACGTATGAGGGCTTATTCAGCCGGGATGACGTAGATATCTGCGAGGTCCTTGACGTAGCAGATGGAGTAGTCATCATACATGCTCGGGTCAACAGTCCAGTTGTAGGAGTAGTCATACACTGCGCTGTTGAAGCCGGTTGCGAAGTTGAACAAGCAGTACAGCGGGCTGCCGGAATAGTAACCGTAAACAGCCATCTGATAGAGCTCGTCAAGCATCGGAGCGAAGTCGCCGATCGTGTTGTAGACCACGAAGCCGGCTGCCTTAACGTTCTCGTTCTCCATGAAGCCGGTGAGCAGCAGGTTGGTGAACTCGTTGTTGACCGTGCCGTACCAGTTGATTACGAGCGGCATGTAGTAGTCGTCGCCAACCTTCTCGGTCTTGTAAGCATCGTCCTTCGCATGATAGTTGATATCATTCTCGGTCGCATCAGCTGCAGCGATCTTCTTATAACGGACGCCGGTGCCGGAGTACTCGGAACCATCCGCATTGTAGACCCAGCCGCCTTCCTCGAGGACCGCGATCGCGCTGTCGAGAGAGGTCGGATAGGAGTCAAGCATCATGCCCTGTGCGCTTGCTGCCTGATACATCCAGGAACCCTTGTAGTACGGGCCGTCGACAACACCGCCGTAACCGCCGGTGAAGTCCTTCGCGAACTTCGCACGATCCATGCAGTACGCAATTGCCTGACGGACTTCAACGAACTGGACGGGACCGTAGTCAGCACGCATACCGAGCTTGCCGTAGCCCGCACGGCTGTAGTGCGTGTAGATGAACTTGCCTTCGGAAGCATCTGCCATTGCGAGCGCTTCGTTGGTCGCGTCGCCGCCGGTGATTGCTGCCAGAACGTCGAGGTTGCCTGCCTTCAAGTCTTCGAGCTGGGTCGCGTCAACGGACTTCTTGTAGATAACCTTCTCAATGGAGGGCTTGGTGCCTTCGTAGTTGCCCTTGAAGTTCGGGTTCTTAACGAGGACAGCAGAACGGTCGGAAGAGTCATAGGACTCAACACAGTACGGACCGGAGTACGGGAAGGTCTGATCGGTGTTCAGCGCGGACGCAAGGATGTAAGCTGCCATCGTGTAGGTGTCGCCTTCCTTGGCATAGAAGTCATCGCTGAGGTAGACGCCGTTGCCGTCATCTTTGATCTCGCAGTCGCCGATCCACATCTTGGTGAATTCGGGGCCGTATGCCGCATAACCGGTGTCATAGTAGTACGGGAGGTAGCTCGCATCGACGGTAATCGCAAAGGTGTATTCGTCGATCAGGCGGATGCCCTTGAATTCCTTCGTGCCGGTTTCGCTGCCCGGGCCGGTGTAGGTGTTGTAATCTTTGAAGCCGACCAAGGACATGCCGGAGTGATGGTCACGGCCTGCTGCCTGTGCGCCGACAGGGGAGCCGAACACCAGCGTGCTGACGATATAGTCCTTCGCGGTGATGGGGCTGCCGTCGGAGAACACGAGGTCCTTCTGGATGGTGATCTGGAAGGTCTTGGTGCCGTCTTCGTTTTCGGTCTCAACATGATCCGCAACAACGGTGGGATTCCACTTGTAGGAACCGTCCTTGGTGACGGTGGAAACCGTCTCAAGACCGCTGGTCATACGACCGACGTCGTTATCGGATGCACCCGGAGAGTTCGCACCGAAGGACGGGAAGCGGAATTTACCGGACAGGTCGGTGGAGCTGCCGAGGATGATCTGACCATCGTCGGAGGTCCAGTCGATCAGAGCGGATGCCGGATTCCAGTACGGGTTGGTGGGATGCTCCTCAACACCGTGGATCTTCGCATTGTACACATCGTAGTACTCGTTGCTGTACAGCGGGATCTCGGGAAGCAGGTAGTTCCAGCGCTGCATGTACAGCTTCCACCACTCCGCATAGACTTCGTCCGCAGTCGCGTAATCACCGACGGGCTCGGTCTTGTAGACCATTGCCATGGACAGGAAGTCCATACCGAGGAGATAACGAACGCCGTCAACGGTTACATACGCGAAGCCGGTGTCGGGATCTTCTTCGACCATGTCGATGGTGACTTTGTCACCGATCTGCTCATACAGAGATTTGTAATCGGTGCCATACTCTTTGCCGGAGAGCCATGCGAGCGTCGTGATCATCTCGTAATCGACTGCTTCGGGCTCGGGTTCGGGCTCGGGTTCGGGCTCGGGTTCGGGTTCGGGCTCGGGTTCGGGCTCGGGTTCCGGAACGGGTTCGGGCTCGGGCGCTGCTGTCGCTTCTGTCTCGGGCTTGGGCTCGGGTTCGGGTTCGGGTGCCGGCGTCGTGGTGCAGGCGACCAGAGCGAGAACCATGAGCAGAGCGATCAACAATGCTGTTAGCTTCTTCATTTTGTTTTCCTCCTATTTGTTTTGATGCAGTGGTTATGTATTAATACGAAATGTATAAATACCCGTGCCTCTACATTACGCACTAATTATACAAAGTGTTTACATTATTGTCAAGGTTTTACGAAAATTTAACAGAAGTTTTCCGTCGTTCCATTATATATAAAATCATGCGCAATCATTCCGTTTTCTGCGTTTCCCCGCACATCCGGGATCGTTCATTTTTCCTTACGGCGTCTGTGTTTCAGAGCTTGGAACGTCCTCGTTCGCACACGCATGTACCTCGATGTTTCCGAGCAGCCACAGCAGGCCCGCAAGCAGCAGCGCAGACACACCGCAGCCGACCAGAAACCAAATGTCCTCTTTTCGGAACAACCAGTATTTCATGCTGAACCGATATATAAAGCTTGCGATCACGCCCACCGCAAGAAAGACCAGGATCGCGACCGAGGAACGCTGCATGCGCGTGATCCCGTGCATATACTGGTCCCGTCGCATCGGTTTTTGACGGTACGGCAGCGAAAACGCCCCCATCAGAAGGTAAAGCGTCGGAAACAGGGCGACGTACAGCGGGATCATGACGAACAGACTGTCGCTCGCGGCGTGCTGCGGGATCAGCAGCACGTTGACAAATGCCGCCGCCGCAAATACGGCAAGGGCCGCCGCGCCGATAAGCTTTGCAAGCGTCTTGCCGCCCGTCTCGTTCAGAACGGTCCACGGGCCGATATACACCGCCCTCTTACGCGTTTTTCCGCGCGCGTTCTGATACTCCTCGATTTTAAAGTCGTCCACGTAGCGCATGCGATCCGAAAAAGACTTCCCGCTTCCGAAAAGATTGCCGAAAAAGGCCATATCCTGCTTTTCCTTTCCTGTTTTGCTATGTATTATAGCATGAACGCGCCCCCGTTTCAATATCCTGCCGCATCGCTTCGGCAATCCTCCTTTTGAAAAAGCTTGCAGCAGAAGGACTTCTTTGGTATACTTATGATATAGAGGTTGCTCGACGAATGTCCCTTGCGGCAGTGAACAATTTTTGATTTTTCATGCGATGAGATCCGAATGCATATGATCGCCGAAAAACACATATTTTTCCGAAAAACGGCGCTGCTGTCGCTCGTCCATGCGGCGGTCGACATGAGTTGCGCCGCGCTGTTCTTTTCCGCGCTGAAAGGAGAGGAACTCTGGCTCGGCATGGTGCTCTATAACGCCTGCGCGTTCCTCTGTCAGCTGCCGATGGGCGTGCTCGCGGATCGGCTGAACCGCAACATGCTCTTTGCGGCGATCGGCTGCGCGCTCGTCGCGCTCGCGTTCGGGCTTCGGTCCGTGCCGATCCTTGCCATGGTCGTCGCGGGACTCGGCAACGGCGCGTTCCACGTCGGCGGCGGGATCGAGGTGCTGAACGGCTCGGAAACAAAAGCCGGACCGCTCGGCGTGTTCGTCTCCCCCGGCGCGATCGGGCTGTATTTCGGGCGGGTCTTTTCCGCCGGTATGTTGAAGTTGCCGTGGCTTCTGCCCGCGATCCTGCTCGGCTTAGGCGCAGCGATCCTGCTGACGGGTCATAAAGAATATAAGGAAGGATCTTTTAACGCGCCTCTGTCGTTCGACCTGCCGAAGGGCGGGCTGTGGCTTTTGGCCCTGCTGTTTTTCGTCGTTGTGCTGCGTTCGTTTATGAGCACGACCGCGGCGTTTTCGACCGGTAAACTGCTTTCCGATCTGCCTTCCGTATGGGCGGGATTCATTCCCGTGCTGTGCCTTGCACTCGGAAAGACCGCGGGCGGGTTTGTCTCCGATCGGTGGAAGCCGATCCCCACGGCGATCGTCTCGCTTGGGCTCTGCGCGCTGTTCCTCTTCTTCCCGCTGCACCCGATCCTTGCGCTCGTTGCGCTCTTCCTTTTTAATATGTCCATGCCGCTGACGCTGTTTGCCTCGGCACGGCTTTTGCGCGGGGCGAAGGGCACGGCGTTCGGGCTTTTGACCGCGGCGCTGTTTATCGGCACGGTGCCGTTCTTTCTCGGGATGCAGATCCCGGCGTCGAATATCCTGTTCGGCGTGCTTGCCGCCGTTTCGGGCGTGCTGCTCGTGATCGGGCTGAAGGAGCCGAAATGAGCTACCCGCTGTCGCTCGTGCTTGCGCTTCTGACGACGGAAGCGATCGAGGTCCCGGTGTGCCTCCTTTGGGGCATGCGCAGACGCGATCTCATCTTCGTCGTTCTTGCGAACGTGTTGACGAATCCGCTGCTGAACGTGCTGTACGCGATCGCGTGTCTGTATACGCGGATTCCGCCCGCTGCCGCGCTCGCCGTGCTGGAATCTGCCGCCGTCGCAGCCGAATGGATCGTCTACCGGTCCGCGACCCAAACAAAGCGTCCGTTTCTCGTTTCCCTGACTGCAAACGCCGTGTCCTTCGGGCTCGGTTTGCTGATAACGACATTCATATTCTAAGGAGGTATGCTTATGTTCCGTATTCTTGGAGATATCCCCGTCGAACCGTGGGAGCCCCCGGTGGAGCCAACCCCCGCTCCGTCGCCCATCTGGACGATCCTCGGCATCGTCGCGGGCGTCGCCGTGATCACTGCCGTCGTGATCGTGATCCTGATCAAAAAGAAGAAAGGCGGTAAATGACAATGGGCATTCTTTGGGATGAAGTCATCGAACCGTTCGAGATCGTAAACGATCCGTCGCCCATCTGGTGGATCCTCGGCGTGGTCGGCGTCGTCGCCGCGGTCACCGTCGTCGTGATCGTGCTGCTGGTCAAGAAGAAGAAAGGCGGTCAGTGAGAATGGGCTTCCTTTCGGATAAAGTGACCGAACCGTTCGAGTACATGAGCGACCTGTCGCCGATTTGGTGGATCCTCGGTGTCGTCGCGGTCGTTGCCGCGATCACCGCGGTGCTGATCGTGCTGCTGAAAAAGAAAAGGGGAGGAAAATGAACATGCGTATATTCGGAGACGCGGCGCTGCCGCCGGAGCTGCAGGCAGTCAGTTTTTTTGAGGAACACGCCCTTCTGCTGATCGGTATCGTCGCGGCTGTGATCGCCGCGACCGTCGTGCTGATCGTTCTTCTGAAAAAGAAAAAGAGAGGTAAATAAGCATGCGTATTTTCAACGATATCGCGACGCCGTCGGAGAGGTTTTTCGACTTTATCTATGAAAACCTGGGCCTGCTGCTTCTGATCGTCGGCGCCGTCGCCATAGTCACCGTCGTACTGATCGTGCTGCTGAAAAAGAAGATAAAGCGCAGTCCGTAAAATACGATCCCGCTCAGGTTCCGAAACAATTATATATCGATCCATAAAATCCGGCGACATGCGCGCCGGATTTGATACTTTGCGGGATCGCCAGATCCCTTTCGGGCGATCCCGAAAAAAAGGTCTGTCGAACCATTTTACGTTCGACAGACCGAAGCGTCAGCGTATCTTTGCCATCGCGTAGTTCTGATAGTCCGGATCGTCGGTGACCTCGCGGATCACGCGGAAGTTCTCCGGGATCGTGACCACGGCGTCCGGATCGTTCAACTCGACCTGCAGCATCGCCTTGTCCTGCCATGCCGGGTAGAAATCGACCTCGTAGGCGTGCGCGTCGTCGACGAGACAGTAGCGCGTCTTGCGGATCGGCATGCACATCGGGTCGGCTTCCATCATCAGCTGCTGATAGTCGTCGAGCGAGAGCCGCTTTTCGGTCTCAATCCGGCTGCCGTCCGTGCCGGTGCAGTGTGTCGTCATATAATAAATGTAGCTGCCGTCGCTGCCGCGCATGCAGATGCGGCGCTTCTCGCCGCGCACGTCGGTGAGGTACGTCTGGATGATCTCAACGCGGCGGCACGCAGGATGCGCTTCGAGCCAGGCGCGGTCCGGCATCTCGATCAGGAACCGCCTCGCGTGCGCAAACGGCGCGGGCTTGCCCAAAGCCGTCATGACCTCGCGCAAGAGCCGCACGAGCTTATCATTGAAGTCGGTCGCGTTGTCAATGATCCTAAGATGCGGATGTCCCGCCCATGCGGCGAGCGTCTTTGCGTCGAGTTCGATCGCTTCTTCGAGCGTTTCGACGCGCGCGGTGTTGTTGTCAGTCGTATAGAACGCCTCCGCGCCCTTTGCCGCCGTCACCATGTGGAACACGGCGTCGTACTTGTCGCGGAACGCGACCTCGTTCTGCCCGAGTTCCTTCAAGATCGCTGCAAACTCCTCCGCGGTCATATAGGGCTTATCGTCCATCGAACCGCGGTCGCAGACGATGACGACCTCGTCCGACGCGCTCGCCTCCGCCGCCTGGCGGTAGATCTGCTCCCTTAAAAGCTGATAGCGCACCTGCACGCGCTGAAAGTCGAAGTTCGTTTTCGAAGCACGCGCAGTCACGCCGCTGTTGTTGAGATCGGTGCACGTCTCCGGAATGAACATGACGGCGTAGCCCGCGTCGGTCAACGCGTTCTGCAGCCAGCTCATCGCGGTCGTTTTGCCCGCGCACGGTCCGCCCGTGATGACGATGGTATGAATGTGATTCTGCTGTTCCATAGATTCTCCCTCGATTTGACGGGCGGATACGATCCGCCCCTACGGTATTACATTGCGTTCAGGATCTGCTGCATCATCAGCGCCGCAAAGACCGCGGCGTTCAGCGATTCGGCGCGTCCGCGCATCGGCATGCGATAGAGCTTGCACTGCGCCGCCGTCTCATCCGAAACGCCCTGCCCCTCGCTGCCGATCACCAGTGCCGTGCGCTTTGTGATCGCGGGAAGCGTTTCGCTGCCCCTCAAGTGCCCGCAGACACATGTAAAGCCCTGCACGATCAAGCGCGGCAGCGTGTCCCTAAGCGAGCCAATATAAATAGGAAGATGATAGGTCGAGCCCATCGCCGCGCGAAGCGCCTTCGGCGAGAACGGATCGGCGGAATCGGGACTTAAAAGCACGCCCGCCGCGCCGAGTGCATCCGCGGTGCGAATGATCGTTCCGACATTGCCCGGGTCCTGCAGCCGGTCGAGCACAATGAGAAGCCCCTCCGAATAGACCTCCGGACAGACGGTATCGGGCGTTTCCACGACCGCGCAAAGGTTTTGCGGCGTCTTTGCCGAGCTGATCGCGTCCATGACGCCGTCGCTCACGAAGATCGTTTCGATCCCGTCGAACGCTTGCACGCTTTCCTTTGCGAACACAGTGCGGACCCGCGCGCCCGAATCGATCGCGTCACAAACGAGCTTGTCGCCTTCGATGAGGTGCAAGCCGGTCTCTTTCCTTGCTTTCGCGTCCTGTAATGCGCGCGCGCCCTTCACGCGCTCATTGCTTCTGCTGGTGATGATCATATTTCTCCGTTGCGACAAAAAGCCACCAAAAGGTGGCTTTTGTTTTTCTCAAGGAATGCTCAGTTGCTTCTTGCGACCTTGCCGGAACGCAGGCAACGCGTGCAGACGCTCATTTTCTGGACGCGGCCGTCGACGACGACGTGCACGGTCTGGATATTCGGCGCCCAGCTGCGCTTGGTCTTGCGATTGGAATGGCTGACCAGATTGCCGGACATGGTTCCTTTCTTGCAGACTTCACAGAACTTACCCATTCAGTCCACCTCCTTCAAAAAACTCGAACATTGCAATACTACCACAAGGTTTTCAACAATGCAAGTATTATTTTTGCAAATCTGACTTTTTTTCAGAGAATATATTGCTTTCCCCTGTCTTTGGGGCAATTTCGGGACGGTATCAGCGCATACCGAAGAAATCGTTCTGCCGCATGGCTTCGTAAACGACGATCGCAACGGCGTTAGAAAGGTTCAAGGAGCGCTGTCCGTCGCCCATCGGGATACGGATCGCCTCGTCCGCGTGCGGGATGAGGATCTTTTCCCCGAGCCCTGCCGTCTCCTTGCCGAAGACAAGAAAGTCACCGTCGCGAAATTCGACCTCGTCATACCGATGCTTTGCGTGCGTACTGCAATAGAAAAACCGCGCGTCGGGGTACGCTTCCCAGACCTCCTCGATGCTGTCGTGATAGAAGAGCGTCAGCGAGTGCCAGTAGTCGAGCCCCGCCCTTTTTAAGCTCTTGTCGTCGGTCGAAAAGCCCAAAGGCCACACGAGGTGCAGCGCTGCGCCCGTCACGGCGCAGGTGCGGGAAATATTGCCCGTATTGCTCGGGATCTCCGGTTCCACCAATACAATATGCAGCATAAAGTTTTCCTCCGATTTCCGTTTGGATATTGTACCACAATTGCGTCGGAATTGCAAAATTTCCAAAAACTAAATGAAAAGCTATTGAGAATCCGAAGGGACCTTGTTATAATACGGTATCATGACTCAATCTGCGACCATGGGCACCGTTCGCCCGCAACCGAATACCGAGACCGCCTCCGCGCGCGACTGGAACACGCGCAGGACGGCAAGCGCACAGCCGAATCGCAGCGCGGAGGATCCCTTCGCCGCGGCGAACGGTACGCTGCGCTTTGCAAGCGAACGGAAGACGTCGGCAGGCGAAGCATCGGCTCAGCCGGTTCGCGCGTCCGCTTCCGCAGGGCGTTCCTCATCCGGTTCGTCCGCACGAAGCACATCAAGCCGCTCTGCGTCTTCCGCCAAACGCAGCGCATCCGGCGGTTCTTCCCAACCGCCGAAGAAGCGTAAACGCAGAAAAAAGAAGGCGCGCCGTCTGTTTTTCCTGGCCATCGGTTTTCTGGTGTTCGCGGTGATCGTGCTTCTCGCGGCGATCCTGCTTGCGGGAAACTGCACGAAAAACTGCAAATCCTCCCCCGCTTCTTCCGCAACGCCTGAGCCGGAAGCGTCGCTGCTGCCCATCGAAACGCCCGTACCGGTCACCGACGAGACGATCATCACGCATGACGCGGTGATCGAAGGCGTACGCGTGCGGGATCTGACCGTGCGTGAAGCGCGCGAGCAGGTGAAAAACGCGCTCGAAGAAAAGCGCGACGCCTTCGATATCACGGTCTCGTATCAGAATTACGACCCGCTGATGCTGTCCGCCGATACGATCGGCCTCAACTACAGCGAAGCGGACCTCGACGACGCGCTGAAAAACGCGGCGCGCGGGGACGAAACCGCGGTCACGCTGCCGATGACCTTTGACGGCGATCTTCTTCGGAACGCGCTCTATGCGCTGAACGACAAGATCCCGAACCATGCGGTCAATGCAAGCGTAACGCTCAAATGGAAGACCAACAAGGTCGGCGATACGAATTATCAACAACCATACTGGGACTTCACGGCCGGAACGAACGGCGCAAAGATCGACTTTACCGATCTGGAGAATCAGATCACCGAGGCGATCGAAACGGGCGACTATACTGCGTCGCTGACGCCGAAGGTCACGGTATCCGAACCGGAGATCACGCTCGAATCGCTGCAAAGCCAGCTCACCCTGCTCGGAAGCTATTCGACAAGCTACTATTTCAAGGGCTCGACGTCGACGGATCCGGCGCTCGTTGAAAACCGCATGGGACGCGACGCGAACATCACCAAGGCGATCGGCATGATGCAGGTCACGGAAATGGCGCCGGGCAAGTCCTTCAGCTTCAACAAAAAGACCGGCGACCGCACCGAAAAGAAGGGCTGGGCGCTTGCGAACGCCATTCAGGACCAGACCTATACGAAGGAACCCGGCGGCGGCGTGTGTCAGGTCAGCACGACGATCTTCAACGCGATCCTGCGTGCCGGGATCACCAACATCACGCGGCGCGGGCACAGCATCCCATCCGATTACGTGACCAAAGAATTCCGGGACGGACTCGGCTTCGACGCGACGGTGGACACCAAGCATATCGACTTCGGCTTCAAGAACGACACCGGTCATACGATCTACATGTTCATCTACATCTCCAAAAACAAGGAGAGCGCACGCAAGAAGAACATCAACGTGGAGATCTACGGACAAAAGGAAGAGGGCGTCGAGTACCGCTGCCGCAACGAGATCATCGAAGAGACCTTCTGGAAGGACGACGAGAGCAGGTTCGAATACGAATACGTGAACACGCTTCCCGCCGGTAAGCAGGAGCAGGTCCGAAAGCCGCACGACGGATATGTCGTGAAGACCTACGTGGATAAATACAAGGACGGCGTTTTCGTCAGGACCGTGCGCACAGAGGAGACGACCTACAAGGTCATCTATCCGAAGTACAGCGTCGGCATATCCACCCCGACACCGTCGCCGACCAAGACGCCGAAGCCGACGGCTACGCCGGACTCGGACGATTGGAACGAACCGTAAGAAACAAAAAGACTGCCGCAAGAATACGGCAGTCTTTTTTGATTCCTTATGCCTTGATCCCGAACGCTTTGAAACTGTTATCATAGAGCGTTTCGGAGAGCGTTTCCGGGTCGAGATTGCGAAGCTCCGAAAGTTTAGAAAGCGTCAGCACGATGCGGCGCGGATCGTTTCGCGTGCCGCGGAACGGTACCGGCGTCATGTACGGACAATCCGTTTCGATGAGCAACCGGTCCAAAGGAAGCTTTGAAGCGATCTCCCACTGATGCACCGCGTTTTTGAACGTCAGCGCGCCGCCGAACGCGATGTATAGCCCAAGGTCGATGCACTCCTTCGCGATCTCGTAGCTTGCCGAGAAGCAATGCATCACGCCGGAGAGGTTCCCGCGATAGCGCCGTAAAAGGTCCATCGTGTCGCCGTGCGCCTCGCGGTCGTGAATGATGACGGGCTTTTTGAGCTTTGCCGCAAGCGCAAGCTGTGCGTCGAAGCAGTCCCGCTGCTTTTCGCGCGGGGAGAAATCGTAGTGATAATCGAGCCCGATCTCGCCGATCGCGACCATGCGCTCGTGCGTCAGCGCTTCTTGAATATGGTCAAGCGTTTCCGGACGGAACTCGTCCGCCGAATGCGGATGCACGCCCGCACTGCCGAAAAAGTACGGCACGCGCGCGACAAGGTCGACGACCTGATCGATCCCCGCCTCGTCGCAGCACGCTTCCATGACGTGCGCGATCCCTGCCGCGGGAAGCGAAGAGAGCAGTTCTTCGCGGTCCGCGTCGAACTGCTCGTCGAGTAAATGTGCGTGGGTATCGAAGATGCGCATTACCGCACCACCCAGCCCGCGGGCAGGTCCTTGACCGGCGACAGGAACGCAAGCTCCTTATCCTCCGGGTCGGATGCCGCGAGGATCATGCCGTGGCTTTCGACGCCGCAGAGGGTGACGGGCTTGAGGTTTGCGACGAGCACGACCGTCTTGCCGATCAAATCCTCGGGCTTATACCAGTTCTTGATGCCGGAAACGACCGTGCGCTCCTCATTGCCGAGCGAAACCGTGAGTTTCAGAAGCTTCTTAGAGCGCTTAACTTCCTCGCACGCAACGACCTTTGCAAGACGAAGATCGAGCTTATTGAACTCGTCGTAGGTGATCTCGTCCTTGATCGGCGGCAGTTCCGGCTGCTCCGGCGCTGCGGGCTTATGCTGCTTTGCTTCGATCGCCGCGATCTGCTCCGCAACGACCTTCGGATCGAGGCGGGCAAAGAGGATCTCGGGCTGTTCCGCGACTTTGTTTTCCGACGGATACCAGCCGAAATGCTCGAGCGATTCGATGCTGCGCGGTTCCGCGCCGATCTCCTTTAAGATACGCTCCGAAGTCGTCGGCATGAACGCGCTCAGAAGGTTTGCGCCGATCGAGATGCTCTCGATGAGGTTATACAGCACTTCGGCAA
>JAFZIH010000047.1 GCA_017554455.1 Clostridia bacterium
CCGAAAAACGCTTCCGTTTCCTATAACAAAGAGGAAAACGAGATCGACTTTACCGCGGACGTCCCCGGACGAAAGGTAAACCGCGAAGCGCTGTTCTCCGCATTGCTCGACGCAGAAGGCGGCGAGACGCTGGAAGCCCCCGCAGAGGAGACCCCGGCGGAGATCACGCTCAAGGATATTCAGGCAAAGTACGTCCTGCGCGGAACCTTTTCAACCAATTTTGCACAGAGCAATGAAAACCGCAAGTTCAATATCTGCCACGGTGCGGAGCTGATCACCGGCACCATTTTGCACCCCGGAGAGACCTTCTCCGCAAACGGCACGCTCGGCGTCCGCAACAAGACAAACGGTTGGAAAATCGCAGGCGCCTATGTACAGGGAAAACATGACAAGCAATACGGCGGCGGCGTCTGCCAGCTTTCGAGCACGCTCTTCAACGCCGCAATCAAGGCGGATATGAAGATCGTCGATCGCCGCAACCATTCCATGAAGGTTGACTACGTCGGGTACGGATTGGACGCAACGATCAACTCCGTCGGCAACATCATCGACTTCAAGTTCCAGAACACCAGCAAGGAGGATATCCTCATCATTGCCAGAACGGACGGCAGCAGCAAGAATCCCAAGAAAGCCACAACGCTGACGATGGAGATCTGGGGCATTCCGATCATTGAAGATTCCGACGGTGCATATGATACCATTTCAATTGCAAAGCCGAGACAAACCAAGAAGATCGCGCCGACAGGCGACGTGATCTATTCGGTGGACGAAACCAAGCCGGCCGGATACAAAAAGCAGGTCGCAAAAAAGATTAACGGCTACATCTATGAGACCGATGTGGAATACTATCTGAACGGCACTCGGATAAAAACCGAAACGTTTACCTCTGAGTACAAAGCATACGCCGGCGAATATGTCGTCGGTCCGGACACGGTGGAAACGCCGAAACCCGATCCGACGCAAAAGCCCGATCCGACACCTGCGCCCGACAAGCCCGATCCGACACCTGCGCCCGACAAGCCCGATCCGACACCTGAGCCCGACAAGCCCGATCCGACACCCGAGCCCGTGCCCGATCCGACGCCCGAGCCCAAGCCCGATCCAACGCCCGAGCCCGAGCCCGATCCGACACCCGAGCCCGATCCGACACAGCCCGACGAACCCGATCCGCCTGCGGATCCGCAGCCGGGCGACGGCGACAACGGCGAGGGATAAGTATGTTGCGGGACTGCCGTATTTTCGGCAGTCCCGTTTTTTTCAACAAGCGATTATGGGGAGGGGCAATATGAAGATCCGTATTCTGGATACCGCGACGCGCCGCGTCACGAACTGGAGCGGCGGCACGACCACGGAGCTGTTTCTGTACCCGTTCGACGGGTCGTACGCGGAGCGAAAATTCACGGTCCGCATCAGCTCGGCGACGATCGACCTTTTGGAATCGCGCTTTACGCCGCTTCCCGGCGTGACGCGGTATTTAACGCCGCTTTCGGAGGGGTTTTATCTGAAGCGAAACGGGCGCTGGCAATACCTTCGACACGGCGACGTGCTCTGCTTTTCCGGTGAGGAGGACATTCTGTGCCGCGGAAGCGGGCGGGACCTCAACCTGATGCTGAAAAACGCGCGCGGCGAGATGCGCATCCTGCCGAAGGGCGATCACGCGCTGACGCTGCACACGTTCCTGCTCCTCTACTGTCCCGAGGAAACGACCGTCAACGATTCGGTCCTGCCCGCGGACAGCTTTGCGGAGATCACCAAGGCGGGTTTTTCCACGTTGTACCTCTCCCGCCCTGCGGTACTGTTTACCGTCGATGTATGAAAACGCCGCCCGGATCGGGCGGCTTATTATTCATATTCTTCCTCGCTTCGTCCGTCGCCCTGCGCTTCGCGCAGAAGCGCAAGCATTCTGAGCGAATCGAGATCGAGCGGCTGTCCGCCCTCCGTGCCGATGCACGCAGAGCAGACGAAAAAGCACTCCGGGCAGATGCAGCGGCTTTGCACGCCCTTCTCGTCCTGTACCATATACGTTCCGCACCGTTGACAGCTGCAGCGCATCGAATCACCTCCATGCGTATTGTATCACCGAAATCCGTACTTTTCAAGCGCGGCGACCTATGTTATAATCAAGTCATGAAACGGATCGTTCTGTTCATTCTGATCCTGCTCCTGCTGCCCATTTTCACAACGGCCGCAGACGGCACGGACAATATCCTTTCGCAAGGCGACAAGGGCGAAGACGTCGTGCGCATACAGACGCGGCTCTTCGACCTGGGTTTTTATACCTATAAGCCGACCGGCAGTTTTCAGACGGTCACAAGGTCCGCCGTCGTCTCCTATCAGGCGGCATGCGGGCTTTCGGCGGACGGCAGGATCGGCGAAGACACGATGCGATCGCTCTTTACGCTCGGCGCAAAGCGCGTGGATTTTCACGCGGAAGTCCCGCTGTCCTTCACCGCGCAGGGCGCGATCACGCAAAAGGGCGAGCCCGTCTCGTGGAAAACCGTACGGGAAAAGCTCACCGAGGGCGAAACGTATCACGTCCGCAACGCCGCGACCGGCGAGACCGTTTCGCTGGTCTTTTCGTCCGGTGAAAAACACGCGGAAACGGCGGTTCCCGAACGCCCGTATTCGGAGCGCACCGCCGCCGTTTCGATGCTGACTGCATGGCTCGGCAGCGCGAACAGCTTTTATAAATGCGCCGTGCTCTTTGAACTCGACGGGCAATGGATCGCCGCCTCCATGCAATGGGACGGCGAAGCGCACGCCTGCGTTTATTTCAAAGACAGCACTTCGCACGTATTGAACTTGCCCGACGCGGAACACGAAGCGAATATCCGAAAGGCAAGCTATTAAAAAGACCGGAAACCCGGTCTTATTTTTGTGCGATCAAAAGCTCCACATCTATCGTGATTTTCGAAAGCGCGGTCGCGTCGAGCGTTTCCGGGCACGTGCCGAACGTCAGCGGCGTCATGCGGATGAAGTCCCTCGCCTGTTCGGCGTTCAGCGGCAGCGAATACGTGATCGGAACACGATCCGCGATGCGGAGCCGTTCGGAAAGATGCGAAACGACCGCTTCGTTGGAATACGTTTCTTTGCGGAGCCGGTCCCCCATCAGCGCGCGGATCTCCTCAAGATAGCGTTTCCCCGGAACGAGCTTCAAGAGCGTTCCGTCCGGCTTCAGCACACGCGTGAATTCCGCGTAATGCGCCGGTGAAAACAGGTTCAGAATGACGTTGACGGACGCATCCGCGACCGGGAGCTTGGTCAGGTCTCCGACCGTCCAGAGGATCGGACCGCCCCCGCGGGCGGCAAGCTGTATCGCGTCCTTACTTAGGTCGATCCCGACCGTCGTCTTCCCCTGCAGCCGCTTTGTGAACGTGCCGTCCCCGCAGCCCGCGTCGAGCACGACGTCCGGCTTCTTGGGCATGGCGGTGCGGATCGCGTTGATCACCGCGTCGTAAAAGCCCGCCTCGAGGATGCGGCGGCGCGCTTCGAACAGGTCCCGGTCATACTGCGACGGCGACGCGTTCGGCGCAAAATGCACGTAGCCCTTCCGTGAAGGATCGAAGGTGTGCCCGTTTATGCAGATGAGCGACGCGCAGGTCTTAGAAAACGCCGCCCCGCAGACGGGACAGCGCAAAAGCGTTATGGCATTGAAAAACTTGTCCGCACTCACGGCTTCGGCTCTTCCTGTTCGGTCCGGAACTCGAACGCGTCCTTCGGCAGCGTGGTCTCCGGCTCATCCGGCTGCCGTTCTGCCGCTTCTTCCTTTTCGCGGCGGCGCCGGATCGAACGCGCGATCTCGTCGCAGATCAGAAACAGGATCACAACCGCCACGATCGGATAGGTCAGCGGCGTGACGTCCTTCCCCATGATCTTCAGCACGAGGATCAGCAAAAGAAGCGCCGCGCCGAGCGCGCCGAGCACGATTCCGGCGATCTTCCAGATCTTTTCGTTTTTCATACGGTTCCCTCCTCCAAATCGCCGCGCAAAGCAGCTTCCGCGATCCCTTCCATGCCGTCGCGGTCGGACGGAAGCACGCAGTCCGTATGCGTGCGATCCATCAGGTATTTCAGGATCGTCCCGCCCTGCAGGATCACGTCATAGCGGCGCGTGAGCAGCGGGATCTTTTTACGCACCGGCTCCGGGACCTTCGAAAGCTGACGGATCAGATAATCGAGTTCTTCTCGCTCGATCCGCTTCAGTCCCAACGGATCATACTGCTCCTGCTTTGCAAGCATCGCGCCGATCGTGGAGATCGTGCCGCCGACGCCGTACACCGGCGCGGGAACGGCTTCCGGCACGCTTGTCCGTGCGTCCATCCATTGAAACAGCTCGCGTTCAAGCGTCTTCGGATCCTGCGCATCGCACTGCTCCTTTGCGCGGACGCACCCGCACGGAAAGCTCAGCGCGCGATCCTTTGTGACGATCTGAAAGCTGCCGCCGCCGATGTCGAACACGGTCCCTTCCCCGCCCGTGACTGCGGAGAACGCAAACTTGCCTTCCTCCTCGCCGGACAGTACGCGCACGCGCACACCCGTCTGCTCCAGAACATTCGCAACAAATGTGTCCCTGTTTTTCGCGTCGCGCACCGCGCTCGTCGCATAGGCAATGACGGGAACGCCGTATCCGTTCGCCTCCTCATAAAACACGCGGATCGCGTCAATCGTGTCCGCCATCCGGTCCGGCTGCAGCTTTCCCGTCGCGTCGACGCCTTTGGCCAGCCGCGTCGTGTTCAGAGTTTTAAAGATACGGCGCACGCGGCCGTTCTCGACTGCGCCGAGCATCAGACGAACGGAATTGCTTCCGATATCAATGACTGCGATTTCCGGTTTCATTCCGCAACGGTCGCCGCGCTGTCATCCTGGATGAGCTTGTCCTCCTGATAATGCCAGCCGTATTTGATCATACCCTGTTGGATCTTATAGGAATCCGTGCGCATGAACTGCAGATTCTCGCGTTCCTGCGCATAGGTGCGTTTGGTTTGATTGAGAAGCTCGACGCGCGTTTCATACTCGTCCTGCGCGGAGCGGATGCGAAGCCGCTGCGGGATCAGCACCACGAGCAAAATGACCACGCACGCGATCAGTACGAGGATAAAATGGATCGGTTTGAAGTGGATCGTCCGTACGATCCGTTTTGACGATTCTTCCATGGATAACAGTATAACAGATACCGCGCCAAAACGGAACCTATTTTTTGCGGATTTTTTGTGTCATTCGCGCAAAGAGCGGCGCAAACAGTCCGTAGACCGCCGCAAAGCCGAACGCAAACGCCGCGGAAAGGAAACCGCGCACCGTTCCGTAGTTTGCAAGGAACAGATAGCCCGCAAACAGCGCGGCCCCGGTCAGCACGAAAACGGCGTCACAAAGGTGTGTGACCCGGCGTCTGCCCGCCCGGTTTCGTACGATGCGCACGATCAGGTACACAAATCCCGCGACCGCGCCGCCGTGCATGAGCAGCAGTGCCTCGAACGGCTGTGCGGTGACGTCTCTCATCTGCGGCGGAACAGGAACGGCTTGCGCTCCGGCTCCGGCTGCTCGTACTCGACCGACGCGATATTGCCCTCCAAAAGGACCTGCCCGTCCTCCGGATTCAGCTTGCCGAGCTTCAGTCCCTCGCCCCACACCGTCAGCGTGCCCGCCTGCGTCACGACCGTCATCTCGTCCTCCTGAAAGCTCTCCACGTCCAGCACGCCGGTGATGCGCATGCGCCTGCGTCCCTCGATCAACAGCGTATGCGCCGAGGGCGTCGTGAGTTCCTTTTCGCGTTTTTCCATTTCAAGACCTCCTGCCTTTGCTGCATCATATGTGCGGCGTCCCGTTTTTACGCCGCGAAAATGCACAAAACACAGCGATTTTAGCCGAAACGCTTGACAACGCTTTCGTTCGCCCATAAAATGGTATCAACAAATCCGTTTTGTCATATCTTTATTTCCGTAAAAAACCAATTCAATACCGGAGGCATTTTGTGAATTCATCCGAACTCAACGCATTGACGATCAACGAGCTGTATGCGCTTGCAAAGCAGCACGGCATTCCCTCATTCCGTAAATACAAAAAAGCGCAGCTCATCGAGCTTTTACAGGGACCCGCGCCCGCGCCGAAAAAGCGCGGCAGACCCGCAAAGGCGGCGAAAGCGCCGGAAGCGGCTCCGGAGCAGCCCGCGGAAACGCCCGCGCCGGAACAGCCCGAAAAGCCGGCTGAACAGCCCGAAAAACCGGCAGAACAGCCGCAGGAGCAGGGGGCCGAGCAGCGGCAGCACTATCCGCGGAACAACTACCGTCAGCAGAACGGGCGGCAGAATCAAAACCGCAATTTCCGGCAGAACAACCGTCCGTACCGCGCGCCGGAGGGCGAGCAGAAGCCCGAAAAACCCGCAGAGCCCGCGCCGCCTCCCGAAACCGGCACGGCGGCAGGCGTCCTCGAGATCATGGAGGGTTACGGGTTCCTCCGCGTGTCGAACTACGATGCGGGTCCGAACGACGTTTATGTTGCGAACGCGCAGATCCGCCGCTGCAACATGAAAAACGGCGATTTCGTCGAGGGACGCACCCGCGCGCGCCGCGAAGGCGACAAGTATGAAGCGCTGCTGTATGTCGACCGCGTCAACGGCAGGGACCCGGACGAGAACGCGCAAAACCGCGTGAACTATGAAGACCTTGTCCCCATCTTCCCGAACGAGCGCTACACGCTCGAAACGCCGGGCAGGGTGAACAATCTCTCCGTTCGCCTCATCGACCTGATCGCGCCGATCGGCAAGGGACAGCGTGCGATGATCGTGTCGCAGCCGAAAGCGGGCAAAACGACGCTTCTGAAGCAGATCGCAAACGGCATCACAGAGAACTATCCCGACACGCACCTCATCGTGCTTCTGATCGACGAGCGGCCCGAGGAGGTCACCGACATGCGCCGGAGCATCAAGGGCGAGGTCGTCGCTTCGACGTTCGACGAGCTGCCGGAACACCACACCCGCATCGCGGAGATGGTGCAGGAGCGCGCGATGCGCCTTGTCGAGGACGGCAGGGACGTCGTGATCCTTCTGGACTCCCTCACCCGCCTCACCCGCGCCTATAACCTCGTGATCCCGCCGACCGGCAGAACGCTTTCCGGCGGCATGGACCCGGGCGCGCTGCATAAGCCCAAGCGCTTTTTCGGCGCGGCGCGAAACATCGAAAACGGCGGCTCGCTGACCGTCATCGCGACGGCTCTGGTCGAGACCGGCAGCCGCATGGACGATATCGTCTACGAGGAATTCAAGGGCACCGGCAACATGGAGATCCATCTGGACCGCCGTCTTTCCGAAAAGCGCATCTTCCCCGCGATCGACGTCTACAAATCCGGCACGCGCAGAGACGATCTGCTCCTCTCGCAAAAAGAGCTCGACGGCGTGCGCATGCTCCGCCGCGTGCTTGCAAACGGCGGCACCGGCGACGTGACCGAAAACCTCGTCAATATGATGGATAAGACCAACAACAACGAGGAATTCCTGATCCGATTGAAAGAATGGGTCCGCATCTTCGAAAAGGAGGGCTTCACCTCTTCGCACGCGCAGCAGAACCGCTACGGACAGTAGGGACGACCATCGGTCGTCCGTTCCGCTGTAATCACGGAATGCAGACAGTAAAAAAGTTTGAAAAATCAAAAAGTTTTTCTTGCTTTTTTCCGGCGGCATGGTATAATAGCCGATGGTAATGCATTACACGACGAAGGAGTGATAATACATGAAGAAAAATATTCATCCGTCTTACGGCGAAGCGGTCGTGCGCTGTGCCTGCGGCGAGACCTTC
>JAFZIH010000048.1 GCA_017554455.1 Clostridia bacterium
AGGCAGCGAGCAGCAATACAATTACAAACATGGAAATGATGCGTTTCATAATTCTCCCTTTCTGTAGGGATGGGCATTGCCCATCCGCACCTCTGTTTCGGCGGGCGGATACGATCCGCCCCTACGTGTAATCGGATGTCGCAGGGGAAGGTCTCACCTTCCCGCACCTCTTTAATCACGGACGGGCAATGCCCGTCCCTACCGTCTCAATATCCCAATTCCCTAACGATTCTCCGCAAGGAGAAGCCACCTGAATCAGCGCAGCGACTTCATTTCTTCATTCCTTCATTCGCGCAGCAGCTTCATTTTTGAGCCGCCGCAGGCGCTCAATATCCAAGATGCCAGTCGATGACGCTTCCGTCGATCGCATTGATCGAGATGCGCGGATACCTGTCGTCGCTGAAATCCTCGTAGGTTGCGCGTGTCTTTTTGTTCACGCGCGTTTCGGTGATCGTGCCCCAGAAGTTCCAGACCGGAACAAGCAGACCGGAATCGAATTTGTTCTTTTCCATCACGCGCTGCAGCGTCAGCGTGACGCGAGTGATCTCGATGCGCAGATCGGACGGGTAATCCTCCTCATTGATCATGGATCCGTTCAGCATCAGCCACGGCTGCTTTTCGAGCCAGAGGCGCTGCCGCATCGTCTGCGTGATCGTATCAAACGGCATAAGGTTGGTCGCGGGCAGGACGATCTCCGTTTCCTTCAGCGGCGCATGCCAACTGAAACTATAGATACCCTCCGCGTCGATGCATACCTCGATCCGCTCATACATCCAGGCCGGCGTATAGCCATCGGGACCGTGGCCGCCTGTCGATGCGCCGGGATTCGTTCCCAAAACGCCCTCCGACTCACGCACACATCTGACCTGATACCCGTATTGACTGCCGTCCTTGCTCGGGAAAAAGGTGACCGTGTCCGCTTTGACAAACGGAAAGCCGTTGTCCCGGAAGAACGTCTCCGTATCCGCCATCGCCTGCGCGGGAGTGTAGGTCACGTTCGGATATTCGGCAAGCTCCACGGGGTTTTGCGGGTCTTTGATCCGGATCTTGATATCGCCGTCCGATCCGCTCAAAAGTGAACGCTGGTCGAAAAACCAAAAGAAGCATGCGTCGAAGCGTTCACTGCTCGGTATCTCCGCCTGACAGTACATCTGCGGGAGCGAATCGCGCGAGAATGCCTGAAATCCGTAGCGCGTGTAGGTCTCGCCGTTTTCCTCATACGGCATCACGCCGATCGTGCCGTCACAAACATCCCCGTCAATCGTGTCCGGCGCGGTCTGCCAACGCTCCTTGTTCGATTGAATATGCTCTTCAAGCAATTCCTTATCATCCGGTCCCAGATTGCTGTTCGGATCGTTCAGTTCATTCTCCAGCCGGGCGATCAATGCCGCAATATCCGACTTTGTCATCTGATTGCCGTTATGGTAAAGCGGTCGTCCCTTGGTCAGGGCGTTAAACAGTCGTGTGATCTCGTCCTGCGTAAATGTTGCTTTCTCCACGCGGATGATCGGGATGTCGACGACGTCCGGGACCTCGACCCGCGCGTCGATGTTCACCGTAAAATGCCCGTCCGCCTCGGTGACGGTTTCGGAAAGCGTTTCGGGAATCGCGTACCGCTCGCGGATATGCGGCGCTTCGGGCAATTCTCCGTTTGCGTCCGCGCCGCCCGAATAACCAACAACGTCGGAAACCGGCGTCGCCGCCGCCTTTTCGAGCATTTCCTCGGTATCCTTGTGCGTGACAAACTCCGTTTCCGGCGTCGGCACGCAGGCAGCGAGCAGCAATACAATTACAAACATGGAAATGATGCGTTTCATAATTCTCCCTTTCTGTAGGGATGGGCATTGCCCATCCGCACCTCTGTTTCGGCGGGCGGATACGATCCGCCCCTACGTGTAATCGGATGTC
>JAFZIH010000049.1 GCA_017554455.1 Clostridia bacterium
TCGCTGTCGACCATCCACCACAACAAAACAATAATGTCCCGGCTCATAATAACCGATCGCACAGCGTGGATTTCTGCCGCCGATACCGGTCTGCGCAAAAGAACGGTATGCCTTGCCGCTGCTGTCGAGCAAAGCGGGACCGAATTCCCATGCCTGCCAGGGATCTTTATTGAGGATGTTTTTAATGCTTCCCTGCGAATTCCGGATCGTTTCCATTTCTCCGTTTCGATACAACGCGCAGACGTCGCCTGTACCGATCGCTTTTTGATATACTTCACCGTTTCGAATGATGAGCGTAGCGCCGCGCGCGCTGCAATAATCACCGGAGATCGCAGCCAGCGCGTTTTCACGGAGAGCCATGTTTGCTACTTTTCCCTTGCGTGCGTCCGCAAAATTGCCGCTGGCGGCTGCCGTTCGTATCTGCGTTACGTCGGATACATAAATATCGGCTATGTAATATACGATCTGTTTTCCGAACGATTCCGAATCCGCCGCAGTTGTAACGGTGACGGACATATCGGGACTTCTGTACGTATCGTTGATAAAAATAACGCCATCCGACCAGAAAGGAGATTCAACATCGGCAAGATCGGCATCGAGCGCATCGTCGGCTAAAATCGGCTCGATCGTAGGAATAGGAGAGGGGGTCACGGGGACCGCCGTGCGAAGGACCGTTGCCTTGTCGTGCGGCTGAGCCGCAACGATTATTTCCGAATACTGACCGTCAACGCGGCTCTTCAAAGAGAGCGCGTACACTGTCACGGTGACCAGTGCGATCACGACCATGATCAATATAGTCACGGGGATCGCAGTTTTCAGAGAAAGCTTCTTCATAGAAAAAGGATATGCAGATTGATCGCAGCAGATACTGCGTCACAACGCAGAAAGTCCGGCAGAATGCCAAGCGCTTCCAATAAAACTTTTATTCCGATCAAAATCAGTACGGCGCCGCCGAAGATCGTAGCTGCGCGATGGTATTTGAGACCGAAGCGGTTTCCGATCCATACGCCGATCAGAGAAAGCACGAATGTGGTGACGCCGATAAGGGATATTGCAAGGAAGATGCTCGTTCCGCCGGTGAGCCAGACGACGCCTTCCTGCATGGAAAACGAGACGCCGACCGCAAACGCGTCGATGCTGGTTGCGATCGCAAGAACGAACAGACGCCCGATCGTACCGATGTCCGAACGGGCTTCCTCTTTATCCCGAATACCCTCGATCAACATTTTAATGCCGAGGATCAGAAGAAGCGCAGCGGCGATCCACGGACCGATCGTTACTGCGGAGGCGAAAGTTGAACCGAGAGAAAAACCGAGCAGCGGCATCAAGGCCTGGAAACCGCCGAAAAACACCGCGATCAGCGCAGCACGGCGAAGGTCCAGTTTTTTCATGGAAACGCCCTGACACATGGAAACGGCAAAAGCATCCATCGAAAGCCCGACGCCTATCAACAGAATATCCGTAAAGCTCATAAATGCCTCCCATACAATCTAACACAGTATAGCAAAGAATAGCTAAAATCGCAATCATTTCGGTATTATTTCATTCTATCTTTACATTTATAACACATCATTTACACTTTACACAGGATACGGACTGCAGTATACTGAACCAAAGGAAGGAAACGAGTATGAAACGGGTATTGGGCAGCATCCGCCGCGCGGATGAAAAATATCATATGATAGAGGACGGGGACAAGATCTGCATCGGCGTGTCCGGCGGAAAGGATTCCCTGCTTTTGATGCAGGCGATGAAGCTGTATCAGCGTTTTTCCTATACAAAATTCGACGTGATCGCCATTATGCTCGATCTCGGTCTCAAGTATCAGAACACCGCACCCATCCGCGCGTATGCGGAGCGGATCGGGATTCCATTCGAGGTGATTCCGACCGAGATCGGCAAGGTCGTCTTTGAATACCGCGCGGAACGGTCTCCCTGCGCGCTTTGCGCAAAGCTTCGGCGCGGCGCGCTGAACACCGCGGCAAAACAGCGCGGCTGCAACAAGGTCGCGCTCGGGCACAACCGCGAGGACGTTCTGGAGACGTTCCTGATGTCGATGTTGTACGAAGGACGTATGAATACGTTCGCACCGGTCACGTATCTCAACAGAAGCGATATCACCGTGATCCGCCCGATGATCTACGTACCCGAAAAATACTGTCTTGCGGTCGCAAAGCAGCTTGAACTGCCTGTTCTATCTCCGAACTGCGAGATCGCGGGCAAAACGAAGCGGGAAGAAGCGAAGGAACTGATCAAATACCTTTGCACGATCGTTCCGGACGCGGATATCAAAATGATGCATGCGATCACGAATACAGACAAATACGGGCTTTGGGACCGTATGCGGCTGAAGCCGTCCGCTGTTGAAAACGGTGAAGCGGAAGACGGGGAAGAATGATTAATACAGATCCCTGATCCGATCCGGCATCTCCGAAAGAAGCGTCTCGCGAAGTCGGCCGCGATTTTCGGTATCGATCCGGTAAACGTTGGCGCGAGGATGCGAACGAACGGCGTCAAGAAACGGCGTCTCTTTATCACGGACTGCGGCGATCACCAGCGGCGCTTCGTCAAGCGTTTTCAGCACGGCTTCTGTGAACCTCGGTGCGTTGCTTTCCAAAAAACCGAGCTCGTCAAAAACGACAACGCCGCTATGTGGAAACATTTCCGACGCCGCAAACCGGTCGAACGCCTCCGGGAATGCCATACTGTTTCCCTGACGGCACAAACCGACGAGATTTTCGGGGCTGTATTGCTTCGGCACGCCGTAGGCATGGATATAGACGGGACAGAAGCCATCCGGTTGCGGGGCTTCTTTTTTTGTTATGACGCCGTGGACCGACGCAGGGATCGTTTCCAGCAGCGCGCGGATCAGCGTGGATTTGCCGACGCCGTTGCGTCCAACGATCAGAATATGCCGCATAGAACCTCCGTTCGAAATGAATGTAAAAAACTGCCGACGACGGCAGTTTCAAGGGTCGCGAATGAATTCGATCAGGACGGTCTGCGGGATCGCCTCCGGATCGGATTGTATCCGAACGGTAAACCGCCCGATATGCTTCGAATAGGACTCGCCGGATTTGACGACCTTCTTGCATTGACTGACGATCAGGTCGCTGTCGGAGACCGTGCGCTTGAGAACCGGCATGATGCGATCGAGAAGATCCTGTATTGCGCGAAGCGTCTGCTTATTCTCCGCGATCAAAGATTTGGAGATCTCGCTTTCCGCTTCCGGATCCGCACAGAGCAGCGTTTCGAAGGATAACTGCAGGATCCCGTTGTCATCGGACAGCATGCGCATTTCATAAGTCGTCCCGTTTTCGGACACGACGTCATAGTGATCCTGCTGATAGGTCAGAGTAAAGGCGGAACGTTCGATCGCGTCGAGAACATTCTTGCCGCGGATCGAGGGATCGTCCGTCGGAACGGGAGAGGGAGAGGCGTCGATTTCAGTGAGATCGGTTTTAGCATTGCCCTTGCCGTAGAGGATCGCCAAACCCAAAAACAAAAGCACAACGAGTCCGATACAGACGTACTCGATGATCTTGATGCGATCGATCCGCGGAACGCCGCGCTTCTTTTTTGCTCTGTCAGTCGACATCGTGCACGACCGTTTCCGGTTTTTGGTCCAGAACGTGCGGGTTGCGGAAATACGTCTTGAACAGCTTGAAGGACGAGGCAAGATAGAAACCGTCGCAGATACGCTCGTCACAGACAATGTTGTAATCGATGTACTTGCGCTGTACCGGCGTGCCGTCCGCCTTGAGGTCGGTCTGCTTATACTTTGCGCCGAACGAAAGGAAGACCGGGATATTGCCAAAATCGTACAGGTGATGGAACACCGGCGGAATGCCCAAAGAGCCCATCGACGTAATGAACATCGAACCGTGGAAGGGGCTGATCTCGACGAGCGATTTCGGCATGAACCCGAAATAGTCGAGGACCTTCAAAAGCCAGACGGCGTTTTTAAGAAGCAGCCCGGGGATGAAGTTAAAGATTTTTGCCGTGTTGTCAAAGTCACTGTCCGGGTTGACGTCGCGGTTTTCGTCGATCAGCTTCTGGAGCTTTTCGTACACGTCGTCCGCAGTGTCGGTCGGCGCGAAATGCACCTTTACGATGGTCTCTTCCGCTTCAAGTGTCATATCGCGCTTGATGGTCAGACAAACGACGATATCCTCATCGTGCGAATAGATGCGCTGACCGGAGATAAAACGGTTGGCGGCGGGACGCTGTGAAATAACGCGCACATACGCAGCAAGCAGCAGATGCATGAAACCGAAGCCCTTGAGCCCCTGATTTCTCTTTTTGCGGATGTAGTTCTCCGCCTCGGTGATCTCGATCGACTCGTGAAAATAGACGCTTGCACCGGAACGGTTGGGCATAATATAGGGCGAGACCTTCGACATCGGCTGCAGCGAACGCAGACGGTAGCCGTCCGAGCGGTCGCCGATGCGGCGCTTTCTTTTCTTTGCCGTCACCGCGGGAACAGAAGTCGCCTCCTGCGTATTTTCCTGCATCTGTACGTTGTTGTCTTCCATGAAACAAACCCCCAAATAATCTTTTTATATTTTAGCAAAAGCAGCTTTCGTTGGCAAGAGAAAAATGCGGTTGCAAAACCGGTTTTCGACCGATATAATAAAACTTATGAAAAGAAAAAACACAGACAATCCGGAAATACTGGCGCCGGTCGGAACGGAGGGCTCGCTCGAAGCCGCGGTTTACGCGGGCGCGGACGCGGTCTATTTCGGCGCGGGCGCGTGCAACGCACGGCGAAACGCGGGGCAGTTCACCGGAGAACGGTTGATCGAAGCAGTCCGTTTCTGCCACGCACATGGCGTCAATGTCCACGTGACCGTCAATACGCTTGTGCGGGACGAAGAACGCCGCGATGTCGCCGATACGCTCACGGAGATCGCCGCGTCCGGCGCGGACGCGATCATCGTGCAGGACCTGACGGTTATGCGGCTTGCAAAGCAGATCTGTCCGGAACTGCAGCTGCACGGTTCCACACAGATGGCGGTGCACAACGCATCCGGCGTCAAAATGCTGGAGGATCTCGGATTTTCCCGCGTCGTGCTTGCAAGAGAACTGTCCATTGATGAGATACGGAAGATCCGCGCGGAGACGCACGCGGAGCTTGAATGCTTCATTCACGGCGCGCTTTGCATGAGCGCGTCCGGCATCTGTTATCTGTCCGCCATGCTCGGCGAGCGCAGCGGCAACCGCGGCATGTGCGCACAGCCGTGTCGGCTCCCGTTCGTTTGCAACGGCGCGGAATATGCGCTTTCGCTGAAGGATATGTCGCATATCGCGCACTATGACGCGTATCGGGAGATCGGTGTATCGTCGCTGAAGATCGAGGGCCGCCTGAAATCGCCGGAGTACGTTGCCGCGGCGGTCGACGCCGTGCGGCGCGTGCGCGACGGAGAGCCGTATTCAGAGCAGACCTTAAAGGACGTATTCTCCCGCAGCGGCTTCACGGACGGGTATTATACGGGCAGACGCAATCACACCATGTTCGGCGTGCGCACGCAGGAAGACGCAAAGCGCGCGCAGTCCGTGCTTTCCGGGATCCGTGAGCTGTATCGAGGACCGCGAAACGACGTACCGATCTCAATGGAGGTCCGGGTCATAAAAGATCGACCGACGGAGCTTATTGCCTCGGACGGAACACATTCCGTGTCCGTCACGGGCGACGCGCCGGAGATCGCGATCCGGACGGCGCTCAGCGAGGAATCGGCAAGGAAGAGCTTGTCCAAAACGGGCGGCACACCGTTTTCGGCGGAGTCGATCAAGTGTGAGATCGGCGAAGGTCTGATGCTTCCGTCGTCGGCGCTGAACGCGCTCAGGAGAAACGCGCTCGACGCGCTGTATGAAGCGCGCGCGGCGGCTCCTGCACGAACGATCCGCGAGCCGGATCTGACGCTTACGGGACGCCCTAGAAACGCTTTGCCGAAGCTTTGCGTACGGTTTGCGTCCTTCGAACAGTTTACGGACGAACCATCGATTGCATGGTATTCGCTTCCGGTCGACACGCTTTCGGTGCATCCGGAATGTATTTCCGACCGCGCGGTCGGAGAGATCCCGATCCTGATCTATCCGGATGAGGAACCGCATATCGCGGAAACTTTGCACACATTAAAGGAACACGGGCTTGTTTACGCGCTTGCAGAGAACGTCGGCGCGATCCGCATGGCGAGGGAAGCGGGACTGATCCCGATCGGCGGGTATGGACTCAACGTGACCAACAGCGACGCGATTGAGGCGTATCGCGAAATGGGCGTTTGCGCCCAGTTCGTTTCCTTCGAACTGTCTGCGCCGAAGGTACGCGACCTCAGGAGCGACCTCCCGCTCGGCATGATCGTTGCGGGACGATTGCCGCTGATGCAGCTTCGATCCTGCCCTGCGCGAACCGATAAGGGCTGCGGAACCTGCGAAGGGAGGCCGGTCGTGACAGACCGCAAGGGCGCAATGTTTCCGCTGATCTGTCGCGAACGGCGCTATTCCACACTTTTGAACAGCGTTCCGCTGTATTTGTGCGATAAGCAGCTGCCGCCGCTGGACTTCTACGCGGTCTATTTGACGATCGAAACAAAAGACGAGGCAGCCGCTCTGATCCGTTCCGCGATCGCGGGCGCCCCACCGGAAGCTCCGCATACGACGGGACTTGCGTTCCGAAAACTTCTTTGAATATCGAATCAAAAACGCCGTTCGACGGAACTCGTCGGACGGCTTTTTCATATGCGCGTCCATCCATGCATACAGTTGAAAACAGGAGGGACGAGCATGGAGCATTGGAAACGACAATGGCTGCCGCTGATGCCGAAAAACGTTGCGGAGGTGTTGGAACGTCTGGACGACGAAGCGCCTCTTCTTGAGATCCGGCTGCGGCGCGACGCGCCGCTCGAACTCGTGTTCGACGGTGCGGATCGGATCGTGTACGGAAACAACGGCGCCTCGATGATTACGCAGGATGAGCTTAAAGACCTGACGGCACGGCTCACCGCGTTTTCCGCTTACGCATGGGAGAACGAACGCAGGGACGGGTTTGTAACGGTCGGCGGCTGCCGCGTCGGACTGTCCGGGAGAATGGTGCGGACGGAGAGCGGCGTGATCGGCTTTTCGACGGTTTCCGGCGTTTGCGTGCGCATCGTTCGTGAAATAAAGGACTGCGCGAAACCGCTGATACCGTTTCTGTCGGATCAAAAGCGTTTTCTTTCCACGCTCCTCGTGTCGTCGCCCGGATGCGGAAAAACGACGCTGTTGCGCGACCTTATCCGCACCAATTCGGACGGACTGTACGGCATGAAACCATCCCGCGTCGGGGTTGCAGACGAACGGTTCGAGCTGTGCGGAGACGCCTCCGGCGCGATCGCGTTCGATCTCGGCATGCGGACGGACGTCATCTCGGGAATCTCCAAAGCGCAGGCGATGGTGCGGATCGTATCGACTCTCTCGCCGGATGTTCTTGCCATGGACGAATTGAACGACGCAAGGGACGCGGCAGCTCTGCTTGACGCGCGCGGAAAGGGCGTAACGATCCTTGCGACGGCGCACGGCGGAACGATCGAAGAACTGCGGCTGCGCCCCGCGATCCGGATGCTGCTGCGCGAACGCGTCTTTCAGCGGATCGTGATCCTGAAAGGCGTCGGACGCTGCGCGGCGATTTATGACGGTGACGGAGCGCGGATCGACGGAGCGGAGGCATGAAGACGGCAGGCGTCGCGCTTTTGTTCGGCTTGTGCTGCATGATCGGATTTCAGCTCGGACGCAAAAAAACGGGACGGCTCAAAACGATCCGCTCGCTTCGAAGCGACCTGCAATTGTTCTCCGAAAGAGTCGGTTCGGGCTGCGGTACGCTGACAGAACTTCAGGGCGAACTGAACGGCATGCTCGGTGAGATACTGAAGACCTATCTTGATATGCTCAAAGAGGGGAAAGGGGAGGCGTACGCCGCCGAATGTGCGATCGAAGAGCTTCGCGGCAGCGGGACAGTCGAGGCGGGGACCCGCATGTTTCTCACCGGATTGTCGACCGCGTCGCGAATCGATCTGATCCGAAGAACACAAACGCTCGTCACGATGCTGGAACGGGCGGAGGAAGAAGCCGAAACGGCGGCAAAACAGGCGCGCGTGCTGCAGATCTCCGGTGTGTTGACCGGCGCGGGACTGGCAATTCTGTTGTTGTAGGAGAGATATGGACGTCAATCTTCTTTTCAAGATCGCAGGGATCGGGATCCTGGTCACCGTGATCGTGCAGCTATTGAGGCAGAACGGCAGGGAGGAGCTTGCGACGGTTGCAGCGATCGCAGGGCTGGTTCTTGCAACGATGCTCGTGATCTCGATGATTGCGTCGCTTCTGGAAACCGTGCGGCAGACGTTTTCGCTGTACTGAACATGGAGCGGCTTGTTTTGATCGCGCTGATCGGCTCCGTCACAGCGATCCAGATGCGTACGGTACGGCATGAGTACGCGCTTCTGATCGGCGGTGCGACGGCAGCGCTGCTGCTGATCGAAGGGATACTGCGGTTTACCGGGCTTTCGAACGCGATCTCTGCTATCTGCAATGAATACTGTGTTCCCGCCGATATGCTCACGACTGTCGTGAAGATCCTCGGCATCGCGTACCTGACGGATTTCGGCGTGAATATCGCAAAAGATGCGGGACAGGCGGCGATCGCAGGCGCACTCGAAACAGGCGGCAGGATCCTGATTTTGTCCTGCGCTTTGCCTGCGCTGATCGCGCTGCTCGAAACCGGCGCGACTCTCATTCGGAGCGCTGCGTCATGAAACGTGCTGCGATCGCTTTGCTCATACTGTTTTTGCCGCTGCTGCTGTTTGCGGAGAGCGACGAAACGCAGGACGCGGTCGACGCGCTTGTCGGAACGATCGACCTTTCGGAATGGGACGCATGGTTTAGGGACAACGGCGCGGGCGACGTCCTGCCGTCCGAGATATTAAAGCAGCTTGTCGGGATGCAGGCGTCCGACGCGGACGACATGGCAGGTATACTTCGTAAGCTGACGCCGTCGATTAAACCAATGCTTGCGAAAACGGCGCTTCTTATGGGACTTGCGGCGTTCGGCGCGGCGATCGGGGGGATAACGGATCCGCGCGCGATCGGGGAGACGGCAGGCGCAGCGTTTCGCATTTGCGTGTCCGTTACCGTTCTTGCGCTTTCGCTGACGGAGATACGCGGCGCACTCGACGCCGTCAGGACTGTCGAACGTACCGGCGAGGTTCTCCTGCCTGCGATCGTCGGGTATCTGACGTTCAGTGGGTTTACAAATTCCGCATCGCTCGTACCGGCGTCCTATGCGCTGCTTTCTGACGTTGTGCTGCGCGTACTCGAAGGATGCGTCGCACCGGCGGCGATCATCGGCGGCGTGCTGATCGTGCTGGACGCGAACGGGACCGGTCGGCTGAACGCAATCGGAAAGCTTTTGCAGCGTGCGGCAAAGTGGGTCCTCGGAACGGCATGTTCCGTATATCTTATGATCACAGCGGTACGTTCTGCTGTCGCCCGGAATACGGACGGTCTGCTCTTGAAAACGACAAAGCATGCCGCGGGCAGTATTCCGGCAATCGGTTCACTGCTTTCGGAATCGGTCGATTCGGCATATCAATGTCTGCACTTCGTAAAGAATGCGTTGGGATTGACGGGATGTATTGCTTTGTTGTCTGTCATATGGAAACCGGTGATCTCGGTTTTTTTGACAAGAAGCAGTCTCCGCGCCGCGGCGCTGCTGTCCGAACCGCTTTCGGGCAAGCCGTATGCAGAGCTTTTGCGGGGCATGGGAGACACGCTGCACGTTCTGATGTTGTCCGAGCTCGCCGCGATCGCGATGGCGCTGATGACGTTCGCGCCGATGCTCGGTACGGGAGGGTGATATGGAACGGATCGTTCGGGCGGTGCTGACGCTTTCGGCATACGGACTTGTGCTGACGCTGCTTGAGCAGGCGCTGCCGCGATCCGGCGTGGGCAGATCGTCGAAAGCGGCGATCGGACTGCTGTTTCTCCGACTGCTTGCGGAACAGATCGCAGGCATATTGCGGTAAAGGGAGGACTATAATGCACAAGAAGGACGGCGGGACGGCGGCTTCATGGTGGAAGGCGCAAGTGAAAAAGAATCCCGCATTGACCTATCTTCTCTATGCAGCTGTCGGGCTTATCGCCGTCCTTTTCTATCTGATCGGCAGCGGGATCGGCTGTGAGCGAAAACAGCAGGATCCAACCGTCAAAACGGAAACGGATATGGGAAAGACCGGAGAACGGGACGCGCTGGAACTGCGGCTTATCGACGTGCTGTCAAAGATCCGCGGCGCGGGCAGGGTGGATGTGCTCGTAACGTATGAGACGAACGGGGAGATCGTCACCGCAACCGTACGGCAGACCGATGAGGACGTAAGGAACGCGGACGGTACGGGAGGAAGCGAGACCTCGCGCTCAGTGCGCGAGGTCACCGAGCCCGCGACGGTCGAGACGGGAAGCGGACATGCGCCGATCGTTTTGTATGAAAAAGAGCCGGTGATCCGCGGCGTGATCGTCGTTGCAGAAGGCGCGTCGGATTTCTCGGTCCGGCAGAAGCTTGAAGCGGCGGTGCACGCGGCGACGGGGATCCCCATCGAACGCATCGAAGTGTTTGAAATGTCCTATGAAGGACCTTGATCCAATACCAAATTCAGGAGGAAAACGATGAAACAACTCATGCAACGCTACGGGAAATGGCTGAACAAACGCGTATTGACGGCAGCGGGACTTTGTCTGCTCCTTGCCGCCGCGATCGTGACGAACGTCCTTGTCAACAAAAACAAGGCGACGACGGAGAAGACCGGCACGCAAAACGCGCCGGAGGTCACGCAGGTTTCCGCGCAAAGCGGTACGCAGACGAACTTTTTCGCCGCATATCGCGATGAGCGCGATTCCGTCCGCACACAGGAATTGGCGTATCTGGACGCGATCGTTGCGCAGGGCGCCGATACGGAAACACTTTCCGACGCGCAGCAGCAGAAGCTCGAACTGGTCAACGCCATGGAAACGGAACTGACGGTGGAAAACCTTGTCCGAGCAAAGGGCTTTTCGGACGTGATCGTTTCGATCCACAAGGGTAATATCAGCGTTGTGGTCGGCGCTGAAACGCTTTCCGACGAGCAGGTCGCACAGATCCTGGACATCGTCCTGCGCGAGACAGGCAAGAGCGCGGAGAACGTCAAGATCAGTACGGCGCTCTGATGGGGGAATTCGCTTTGATGGGTTTACTTTTTGGAAGAAAGATGGTATACTACTTACGTATATAGCAATTTGTGAATTGGAGGAACCGAAATGAGCGAATATAAGGATATTACCATCGAATCCGAAGAGAACGATGGCAAAATCGTATTTGCGGAGGACGTCGTCGCGACGATCGCGACGCTTGCCGCCGCCGAAGTGGAAGGCGTTTACGGCATGAGCGGCACCGCGTTCGAAGGGATCGGCGAAAAGCTCGGCAAAAAGAACTATACGAAGGGCATCAAGGTTGAGGTCGGCGCAGTCGAATGCGCGGTCGATATGAGCATCATCGTCCGGTACGGATTCCGCATTCAGGAAGTTTGCCGCAACGTCCAGATCGCTGTCAAGAACGCGATCGAGACGATGACGGGACTCAAAGTCGTTCAGGTCAACATTGCGGTCAATTCCATCGTGTTCGCGAAGGAAGTGCCTGCCGAACAGCCGAAACCCGATCCCCGCGTCAAATGATCGATCTGCCGAAGACGTCTTCGGCAAAGCTTGGCGGACAAGCATGATGAAGAGGAGCATAGCATGAAACGAGCTGTCGGGATCCTTTCCGGAGTTTTGGCGTTTGCCGCTGTCCTGCTCGGTATCGTTCTGCTTCTCGCAGCGATCGGATGGCCGATCACGACGGATGGATTGCAGGAAATGATCGCGGGATCACATCGGATGCCGGCAGTGCTGCTTCTCGTCCTCATTGCACTCATCTGCATTGCGCTCGGTGTCATCATATTATACGGAATGATCGGGAATCGTTTGAAACGCAGGACAACTGCATTGCTGGAAAAGAATGCGCTCGGCGAAACGGCGGTGTCGTTTGCGGCACTTTCGCAGATCGTCGATCGCACGCTGAAAAACAGAAAAGACGTCAAAAGCTCCAAAACAAGAGTCTTCGCAATCGGAAGCAGCGTCCGAATCGAAGTTCGCGCCGTGACTTCTCCTACGGTGTCGCTGCTGGAACTGACACATTCGCTTCAGGACGAGATCCACGCAGCCATCGTCGCGCTCTGCGGCGTGTCGATCGGAAGCATTGACGTCACGGTCGACCAGGCGGAGTTTCCGCCGAAAAGAATCTGATCGAACAGTACGGAGGTTGGATCAAAAATATGAAAGAATTTATTCAGGAACATAAATGGGCGGTGATCCTCAGCGTTCTTGCCCTTATCATTGTTTTGTTGATCTACCTGATCGGCTGGTGGACGCTGCTCGTCGGCGTTCTGATCGCCGTCGCGATCTTCTTCGGACGAATGATTGACAAAGGCGGATTTGATGCGGTCAAGGACTTCTTCCGCAATTTGTTCAGAGGGAAACGCGCATGAGTCACACGTTATCAAGAGAGATCGCGATGAAGCGTCTCTATGCTGAAACGGTCGGCGGCGTCGATTCGATCGAAGATGCGCTGGAACAGTCCGAACGCAGCGTGCTTTCGGAGGAGGACGCACTGTTTTCGGATCGCCTCTATGAAGGTGTTCGTGCGCATATGGAGGAAATCGACGCGGAGATCGAGACGCACGCAACGGACTGGTCGATCGGGCGGATCGCAAAGGTCGATCTCTCGATCCTGCGGATTGCCGTTTACGAGATCCTGTATGAACGCTCCATCCCTGTCGGCGCGACCGTCAACGAGGCGGTCGAGCTTGCAAAGGAATTCGGCGGCGAGAAATCCGCGGGATTCATCAACGGCGTTCTCGGTGCCGTGATCAAGGCACATTGAGCATGCAGGGATCGCTGAGCATCGGGATCGACACGAGCTGTTATACCACCTCGGTCGCATGTACGGATGGAAAGAGCATCGTCTTTTCAAAGGGGACGATGCTTTCCGTAGCTTTTGGAGATCGCGGGCTCAGACAATCCGAGGGACTGTTTCAGCATATACGGCAGCTGCCGCCGATGCTTTCGGAACTGCTTTCATCGATCGACAGGGATCGCGTTTGCTGTATCTCTGTAAGCGCCGCGCCGACCGCAAAACCGGACAGTTATATGCCGGTGTTTTTAGCGGGACTCGGACAGGCGGAGACGATCGCGGCAGCATTCGCCGTGCCGCTTGTGCGGGCGGATCATCAAAGCGGACATATCCGCGCTGCCCTGTACGGAAATGAAGAATTGCTGGATTGCGAGCGGTTCCTTGCCGTGCATATCAGCGGCGGAACGACTGATCTGCTTTTGGTTGAGCCGCATCGCGACGAACCGTACCGGATCGAAACGATCGGATGTTCAACCGATCTGCACGCGGGTCAGTTCGTCGATCGCGTCGGCGTTGCGCTGGGACTGCCGTTCCCCGCGGGAAAGCATCTCGAAACACTTGCCAGACAGGCGAAGCAAAAGGACGTCAAGCTCGCAAGCGCGGTAAAGGGAACGGAATGTTCCTTCTCCGGTGCAGAATCCGCGGCGCAGCGGCTTCTGCATACCGTTCCGGACGCGGAGCTTGCGTACAGCGTTTACGACTGCCTTGCGCGAACGCTCGTGAAGCTGTTTGAAAACGTAAAGAAGACATACGGCGATTTGCCGGTTTTGGTATGCGGCGGCGTCGCGTCGTCCGGGCTGCTTCGCATGATGTTGAAAAAACGGTTCTCCGGAAAACTGCTTTTCGGAAAACCGGAATTGTCCTCCGACAACGCGGTCGGCGTTGCGTTGATCGGAGCGGATCGGAGCGCGGCATGGAACAGATAAAACCCGTATTTACGGTGCATGAATTAACCGAATACGTGGATCTGATGCTCGGTTTTGATCCGAACCTCAAGGAACTCGCGGTGGAAGGCGAGCTGCAGGGCGTGAAGCGTCATCCGTCCGGACATCTGTATTTTACGCTGAAGGACGAGCTTGCCTCGGTCAACTGCGTGATGTTCCGGCAGAACGTACAGGGGCTTCGGTTCATTCCGAAGGACGGACAGCATGTTCGCCTTGCAGGACGTGCCACGCTCTATCAAAAGGATGGACGCTTTCAGCTGATGGCGACCGGTCTTGTCGCAAAGGGCGACGGCTCGCTCTGTGCGGCGTTCGCGGCGTATAAGGAACAGCTCAAAGCACTTGGATGGTTCGATGAATCGGCAAAGAAGCCGATCCCGTTTCTGCCGAAAACGGTCGGGCTTGTTACAAGCGCAAGCGGCGCAGCACGGCATGATGTGGAGACCGTGATCGGCCGCAGATTTCCTTCCATGCCGATCATTCTGTATCCCGCTGCGGTGCAGGGAACCGGCGCGGCACAGGAGATCGCGGACGCGGTCCGCCGCGCGGACGCCGAACAACGCTGCGACGTGCTGATTGTCGGCCGCGGCGGGGGCAGTATGGAGGACCTTTGGCCGTTTAACGAGCCGCCGGTCGCGGAAGCGATCCATGCCTGTTCGATCCCGGTCATCTCGGCAGTCGGACACGAAACGGATTTTTCGATCAGCGATTACGTAGCGGATCTGCGCGCGCCGACGCCTTCGGCGGCAGCGGAACTTGCCGTCCCGGAACGAGACGCACTGTATTCCGCACTTACCGCGCTCGGCAGACGACTGAGCAACACTCTGCAGAACGGCGTCCGTGCAAAGCGCGATCGAATGAAGCTTTTGTGGAGTGATACGGTACGCATGCGCATGGATCGCGTTCTGGAACAGAAGCGGCAGGCAGCGGATGAGGCGCACGAGGCGATCGCACTGCAGTGCGAACATGCGTTGGAACAATGCAGGAACCGCCTGGAACGAGAAAAAGAGCGGCTCTATGCCTATGACCCGCAGCGTACGCTGGAACGCGGATTTGCGCTTATTACGGAAAAAGACGGAACGATTGTCACGTCGACGCAACAGATCAGTACGAAGGACGCGGTATCCATCCGGTTTGCGGACGGATCCGTGCAGGCGGAGATCACCGGAAAGGAATCCATATGAAAGAACTGAGTTTTGAAGAAAAACAGGCAAATCTGGAAGCGATCGTCGCGCAGCTCGAGACGGGCAACGTGCCTTTGGCGGAGATGATCTCTCTCTATGAGCAAGGCGAAGCGCTGTACCGTGACTGCGTACAAACGCTCGACGCTTTCGAGAACCGGATGAAGGAAACCGAAAAGGAGAACGCCTGATGGATCGCGCGAAACGCATCGAAGCGGCCTTGCGTTCATATATGGAGCGGGACGATTCCGCACCGCTGCTGAACGAGAGCATGGCATATGGACTTTTGGACGGCGGAAAACGCATCCGTCCGCAGCTGATGCTGCTTGTGACTGCAATGCTCGGCGGAGACGAAGAACGTGCCATGCCGTTTGCATGCGCGCTTGAAATGATCCATTGCTATTCGCTGATCCACGACGATCTTCCCGCGATGGACGATGACGCGACACGCCGCGGCAAACCAAGCAATCATGTGAAATTCGGCGAAGGCAACGCTATCCTAGCGGGCGACGGGCTGCTGACAAAGGCGGGGCTTCTGCTGCTTTCACAGAACGGATACGACGACGCAAAGAGGGCGATCTTCGAAGGTGCGTACGCCATGGTCAGCGGACAGAGCGACGATCTGAATCTTCGGGAACGCAGCGCGGAAGCGCTCGAACGCATCCATCTGAACAAGACCGGCGCGCTGTTTCGCGCGGCGTGCGCTGCAGGCGCGTATCTTTCCGATCCCGGTCAGGCGGACGCGATGCGGGCGTTCGGAGACAGTCTGGGACTGCTGTTCCAGATGACCGACGACGTTCTGGACGAAGAGAAAGACCGTTCGGAAAACAAACTGACCTACGTGACATTTTACGGAATCGACGAAACCAAAAAACGGATCGAAGCCGAATACGATCGCGCAAAAGCGATTCTTGCGCCGTTTTCGGGAGACGCGGCGGAGATGCTTCGAAATCTGATATCTGCATTACGGAGTCGAACATACTGATATGAGTTATCCGATCCTGGATACCATCAACGGAATCAAAGACCTAAAAGCGCTGGATGAAAAGCAGCTTCCCGCGCTTTGCGATGAAATACGCGCTTTTTTGGTCGAGCACGTGTCCAAAACGGGCGGACACCTTGCTTCGAGTCTCGGCGCTGTCGATCTGATTGTGGCGATGCACTACGTCTTCGACAGCCCGGACGACAAGCTGATTTTCGACGTCGGGCATCAGGCGTATGCACACAAGATCCTCACGGGCAGAAAGGACGCATTCGATACGCTCCGCCAGGAGAACGGCCTTTCCGGATTTCCGAAGTTTTCCGAAAGCAAACACGACGTGTTCAATACCGGTCACGCAAGCACGGCGATCTCCGCAGCGCTCGGAATGGCGCGCGCCATGCGGCTGAACGGCGACTCGCATATGGCGGTCGCGCTGGTCGGCGACGGCGCAATGACGGGCGGTCTGTCTTTCGAAGCGCTCGACGACGCGGGGCAGGACAAGCTTCCGCTTCTCATCATTCTGAATGACAACCAGATGTCGATCTCCAAAAACGTCGGCGGGCTCAAGAATTCTCTGACCTCGATGCGAACCAACCGCAGCTACAACGCATTCAAACGCTCCCTGACCGGCGTGCTTGAAACAAGCCGATTCGGTAAGTTCCTAAGCCGCCATATGGAGCAGTTCAAGAACCGTGCCAAGCGGTTTCTTGCACCGAATCTTCCGTTTGAGGAGTTCGGGATTCTGTATCTCGGGCCTATCGATGGGCACAACGTGCGCAAGGTTGTCAAATATCTGCGACGCTGCAAGGAACTGAAAAAGCCGATGATCCTGCACGCGATTACTACGAAGGGCAAGGGATATCCGTTTGCGGTCGAAAACCCGGAGAAGTTCCACGGCATTGCGCCGTTCGAGGTCATGACCGGCAAGGTCAGCCCGGAGCGGCAGAAGACGTGCTCCGAGATCTTCGGAGAAACGATGCTGCGTCTTGCAAAGGAAAACGAAAAGTTGATCACGATCACCGCAGCCATGCCGACTGGGACAGGACTCACGCAGTTTGCCGAAACGTATCCGAAACGTTTCTTTGACGTCGGGATCGCGGAAGCGCATGCAGTTACGATGGCGGCAGGGCTTGCGCGCGGCGGGATGCGGCCGGTCGTTGCGCTGTATTCGTCGTTTTTGCAGCGGGGATTCGATTCGTTGTTGCACGATGTGTGCCTGCAGAACTTGCCGGTCGTGATCGCGGTCGATCGCGCCGGGCTTGTCGGCGCCGACGGCGAGACGCATCAGGGCATTTTCGATCCCGCGTTTCTCTCCGTGATGCCGAATCTCGTCGTGTATTCGCCATCCACTCAGAATGAACAGATTGCCATGCTTGAAATGGCGGTATCCCGAAAGGAGCCGAGCGTCGTCCGCTACCCGCGCGGTTCGCTTCCCGATGTTCCGATGAAAACGAATCTGGTTTTCGGGCAATGGGAAATCGTTGAGCCGATGCAGAAAACAGTCATCGTCGCGCACGGTACGCTGCTGCCGCTTGCGCATTGGATCGCAAAAAAGAACGGGACGGGGCTTGTCAACGCGCGGTTCCTGCAGCCGATCGATCAGGAACTGATCCGGTATTTCCGGGACAACGATACGCGGCTTCTTGTTCTGGAAGAGAACACCGTGTCGCTCGGCGCAAAGCTTGCGCTTGCCGCAAATCCGTGCCATGTGCGTTCGATCGCGCTGCCGGTCGAACCCATTACACACGCGTCCGTATCACGCCAGCGCGAATGGTACGGGCTGACGGAGGAGTCGGTTACGGATACGCTGAAAGCGTTGATGGAGGAAGCATGACAAAAGTACGTTTGGACGTGGAAATGGTCGCGCGCGGACTTTGTCCTTCGCGGGAAAAGGCAAGAGCGCTGATCCTTGCGGGCGAGGTCCGTGTGAACGGCGTGCGCGCTGAAAAGGCAGGGCAGGAGATCGCTTCCGACGCAGAGGTCACGGTCGTCGAGGACGCGATCCCGTTTGTCAGCCGCGGCGGATTGAAGCTCGACAAAGCTGTCAAAACGTTCCCGATCGACCTTCATGACCGTGTCTGCGCCGATATCGGCGCATCGACAGGCGGGTTTACGGACGTGATGCTGCAAAACGGCGCACGGCACGTATATTCCATTGACGTGGGCTACGGACAGCTGGATTGGTCGTTGAGAAACGACCCGCGCGTGACTGTGATGGAACGTACCAACGCACGGTTCATGACGCCGGAATGGTTTTCGGAACCGGTCACGTTCGCGTCCATCGACGTTTCGTTTATCTCGCTTCGGCTGATTCTCCCGCCGCTGTATCTGAGCATGGCGGAGGAGGGTGAGGTTGTTGCGCTGATCAAACCGCAGTTTGAAGCGGGACGCTCTGAGATCGGGAAAAACGGCGTCGTACGTGACGCCTCTGTGCATGAACGCGTTATTTCCGAAATGCTGACGTTTGCGGATCAAACCGGATTCGAAGTATCCGGTCTCTCGTTTTCGCCCATTACGGGTCCGAAAGGCAATATCGAATTCCTTTTATACATGCGTAAAAGCGGTACCAAAAACGACGCATCTTTGCATAAAATCTCGGAAACCATCCCCGAAATTGTCAAAAATGCCCATTTACTGGGCAAAAATCGTTAAAGTTTATTCATAAATTCCTTGCCATTTTCAAGGTTCGATTGTATAATTAACTCGTAATATTCACAAGTGGAGGTTGCGTTATGCACCTTGTTTTTGCGGTGCATACCGGAAAAGCGTCGCTTGCGTCTGCTTGCCGTCGGTTGATGGACGCCGCCGAAGCGAACGGCTTCTCCTGCTCGCTTCTTCACGAGGACGGTATCCCGGCGTCGGAGGATAAAACGGCGATCGTTGCTGTCGGCGGGGACGGGAACTTTATCCGAACGTCGCAGATTGCCTGCCGCAATCAAATCCCGCTGTTCGGCGTCAATTGCGGGCGGATCGGATTTCTGACCGAATGGACGGAGGAGAGCTTTCCGGAAGCGCTTCAGATGCTTAAGAACGACGCGTACACGATCCGCGAACGCGCCATGCTTGCTGTCAGCGTGAACGGAGAGCACCTTCGTGACTGCTTCAACGATCTTTTGATCTACAAGCACTCGTTCTCGGGCGTGATGAAGATATCGCTCGAGATCAACGGTCAGACGGTCGGAGATTTGTTTGGAGACGGATTGATCGTCGCGACGTCGACCGGCGCAACCGGCTACTCGCTGTCCGCGGGCGGACCGATCGTAGCGGACGGACTTGAAACGATGGTCGTGACGCCGATCTGTGCGCATACGCTGCATTTCCGCCCGATGGTCTGTTCGATGGGGTCGACCGTTGAAGTTACCATGGACGGAAAAGGGGTACTTGCAGCCGACGGAGACCGTTTCCGCGCCGTATCACGCAACGATTGCATCACGATCACGCGCTCGACGCAGGTCACGAAACTGATGACGTTCCGCGATCGCAACCTATTCCGACTGATATCGGAAAAACTGAATTAAACCGAGGTATGGAGTAATGAAACCGAAAAGACATGCAATGATCCTGAAACTGATCGCTGCCGAAAACATCGAAACACAGGAGGAGCTTGCCACGCTGCTTTCCGCACAGGGCTTTAACGTGACGCAGGCAACCGTTTCACGTGATATCAAAGAGCTTCGTCTGATCAAGGTCCTGACCGGCGAGGGTAAGTATAAATATGCGACGGTAGAGAAGGCGGAATCCGATCTGCAGGAACGCTTTATCCGCCTGTTCGGAAACTGCGTCGTTTCCATCACGTCCGCAGGCAATCTGATCGTCATCAAGACGATGGCGGGCAGCGCTGCCGTTGCTGCGGAAGCGATCGACTCCATGAAATGGCCGGAGATCGCTGGGTCCATCGCGGGTGACAATACCGTGTTCGTTGCGGTCCGCGAAGGCAAGAGCGTAACCGACATCATCAAGAAGTTCCAGAAAATGATGAAATAACGGAGGGCATTGTGCTCACTCGTTTACAAGTTTCGAATATTGCTTTGATAGATAAGTCCGACATTGCTTTCGATGCGGGCTTTTCTGTATTGACCGGCGAAACAGGCGCAGGAAAATCGATCCTCATCGAATCGGTCAGTTTTGTTCTCGGGGAACGCGCAAGCCGTGAAAGCATCCGGACAGGTGCGGACAAGGCGACTGTCGAAGCAACGTTTCTGCTGTCTGCGGACTCTCCGGTTCGCGGATATCTGCAAAAACAGCAGCTGGACAACGGGGATGAGCTCGTTCTGTACCGAGAACTTTCCGTAAGCGGACGAAATGTATGCCGTGTCAACGGCGTACTGATCGGCACCGCGGAATTGAAAGCGATCGGCGACCTGCTTATCGACCTGCACGGACAGCACGCGCATCAGTCGCTGCTGAATCCGGAAACGCATTTGCAGCTCATCGACGCCTACGCGAAGAGCGACGCCGACGGTTTGAAAACCCGTATGGAAGAAGCAAGACAGGCAGCACTGAAAGCGGAGCGTGATCTCGAGATTTTGAAAAACGGGCTCAGAGAGCGCGAACGCCGCATCGATGTGATCCGTTTCCAGATGAAGGAAATCGACGCGGTGTCACCTGTCGAAGGCGAGGAAGAACAACTGGAAGCCGACCGTCTGCGCATGCGCAACGCGGAAACGATCGTGGAAGGTCTGAATGCCGCTTATGACGCGTTGTTTGCCGAAGGCGGCGCACTGTCGACGTTGACCGACGCGCGAAACGCACTGACGCGGATCGGCGAATACGACGAATCCTACCGGAAGCTGTCCGAACGGACCGACGAATCGTATTATTCTCTGGAAGACGTTGCATACGAGCTGCGTGACGGGCGCGACGCGTTCCGATTCGATCCGGAACTATTAGAACAGACGGAAAGTCGTCTCGCCGCGCTGCAGAACCTGAAACGCAAATACGGAGCGACGATCCCGGAGATCCTCGCGTTTCGGGAACAAATTGAAAACGAGTATCGGGTCCTGAGCGACGGTGACAATCAGATCGAAGTACTGGAAAAGACATATCGAAACGCAGTCAATACGTTCGGTACGCTCGCGGAGCAGCTGTCCGAACGACGCAAAACCGCCGCGCAAAAACTGATGCGGGAGACGATCGCGGAACTGAACGGCATGGGCATGCCGTATGCCGCGATGGAGACGGAATTTACGAAAATCCCGAAGGAACAACTTTCGGAGACCGGCGTCGATTCCGCGGCGTTTCTGCTGTCTGCAAACCGCGGTGAACCGGTCAAGCCGCTTATAAAGGTCGCCAGCGGCGGCGAGATGTCGCGCATCATGCTGGCCATGAAAGCGGCGCTGTCGGATGCGGATCGGATTGAAACACTGATCTTCGATGAGATCGACACGGGCATTTCCGGTATGGTCGCAAACGCCGTCGCGGAAAAGATGCGCGCGCTCGGGCGAAAGCATCAGGTGCTCTGTGTCACGCATCTTCCGCAGATCGCCGCATATGCCGACGCGCAGTACGTCGCGTATAAGTATTCCGACGAAGAAAAGACGCATAGCGTCACGCGAAGATTGACAGCCGCCGAACGTCCGAAAGAGATCGCGCGAATCATGGGCAGCGACGAAAACGACGAAGCCGCCATGGAGCACGCAAAGAAGCTTCTTTTGTCGGCAGGTAACTGAATACCGATCCGTAAAAGACCCGGCAAGGGTCTTTTTTGTATGCTTTTTTATGTCCGGCGCACGCTATCGGAAAGGAGATGAAGATCATGAAACGATTTATGCGCATCGTAGCAACGCTGCTTTCCGCGTTGCTGCTGGGATGGTATTTTTCACCGCAGGTGTATCGCGTCCTGCATCTGCCGGACGTCGTCGATCCGTCGACCGAGCTGACTGCTCCTGTGCTGGCCGCTGTTTCGTCTGACGCGCACCTCGTTCGGAACAGCGAGGACGAACGCATCGCGGAAACGTCGGAGCAAACGAAAAACATAACGCTGTTCGGCATCCTGCCGTTAAAAAACGTCGCCGTTTCGGCAAATCAAAGAACGGTGGCGGTCGGTGGGAAAGCAATCGGCGTGGTCCTGAAAACCGAAGGCGTGCAGATCGTCGGATTTGAAAAGATCGAAACGGAGATGGGTGACGTATGCCCGGCGATCTCTGCCGGGCTCATGGAAGGCGATATGATCGTCGCAATGGACGGAAAGCCGATCGACGGCTCCGACGCATTTTCCCATATTTGTTCGGAAGCGGGCAATAGCTGTACGCTGTCGTATCTGCGGGACGGTGAAACGTATACCGTCTCATTGACATTTGCGTCGGATCGGAACGGAGAAAAACGAATCGGCGCATGGGTCCGGGACAGCACGTCCGGCATCGGTACGCTCTCTTTTTACGATCCGGTTTCCGGAATGTACGCCGCGCTGGGACACGGTGTGACGGATGTGGATACGCTGAAGCTGATCGCGCCTGCGACCGGATTTGTAACGGAAGCGTCGATCCAAAGGATCCGAAAAGGCGAAGGCGATCAAGCCGGTGAACTGATCGGACGGTTCTCGGTCGAGCCCGGGGATGCGATCGGAACGATTGAGCGGAACACGCAATTCGGCGTCAGCGGCAAGCTTACGGCGCTTTCCGAGCCCTCTGCGCGCATTATGGAGATCGCGCAAAGCGGCGCGGCGCATAAAGGCGACGCATACATTCTTTCCACCGTGGACGGAAGCGTATCGGCGTATGCCGTGCGCGTGATCCGCGTCGACGTACAGTCCTCGCCGGAGACGCAGGGAATGATGATCGAGATCACGGATCCGTCATTATTGGAGAAAACGGGTGGAATCGTACAGGGCATGAGCGGCAGCCCGCTGATACAGGACGGACGGCTCGTCGGCGTCGTCACGCACGTCTTTTTAAGCCAGCCGACGCGCGGATACTGCATATATGCCGAATGGATGGCAAAAGAGCTTCTCCCGTAATTACCGTCGAATGTCATCGAATTACCGAATGACGTCATAATAAACCGGTAGATTTTTCCAACCCGTTCCGTCAGAATAAAAGCGGACGAGGGGGAAGAACCGATGCGGATCATATTGATGACAAGCGACAGGAAAACGGTACGGGCATATACCGACGCCGCCGATCGATGCGGAACTGTGCGCGTTTGCACGCTGAAAAACACAGCACAGATCCTCGAACGGCTGTACCGCGACCCCTTTGATGCACTGCTGTCCGACGATCCCGTGATCCTGCTTCCGCAGATACGCGCCTGCCGCGTCCGATGGCCGGATCATACGTTTCTGCTCATCGAAAAACCCATAGAGTATATGCGGCTTCCGGAATACCTGACGTTTTGTTTTTCAAAAGACAGCGACCCGAAGGACGTGCTGCGGTGTATCGCCGGCTTTCCGAAAAGCATGGGACGCGTCTCAGATACGGAACAGGCGATCTCCGGCTTTCTGCAGCAGGCAGGCGTTCCCGTTTCTTTCAGCGGTTTTGCGTATCTCTGCACCGCGCTGCGACTTATCCTGTCGCAGGATCATCCGCTTGATGTACAGGCAGTTCAGACGATTTATACCTTTATATCTATAACAGCAGGTGTGAACACATCTGTGGTTGAACACGCGATCCGGACGGCAATCGAGACCGCGTGGATGCGAGCGGATACGGCGCTGCTTGAAAAGCTGTTCGGGTATACGGTCCGATCGGATCGCGGCGCGCCGTCAAACGCGGCGTTTCTGTTTCGGGCTGCGGATCATATCAGACTGACAAGGGAGGGGAAATTGAATGACTTTGGAAGAAATGCATGAAATGGAGGACGAACTGCGCGCACGATACAGTGATTGGGACAGCTTGCTCGACGCAACGATCAACGCGGTCATGCGTACGCTGTGCGTTCCCGCGAAGCTTTTGGGGTACCGGTACATTTTTCTTGCGGTGCGGTTCATACGTACGCGGCCGCCGCTTTTGCGTCGCACGACGAAAAAGGAACTGTACCCGTACATCGAACGGTGCATGAATACGACGAAACCGATGATCATGCGAACGATGCACTATGCGATCGAACGCGCATGGAAACGCGCCGATCCCGAAGTGCTGTATAATTATCTCGGACTGCGCGGCAAGAATCTCAAGGATCCGCCCGGAAACCTCGAGTACGTCTATTTGATTGCAGAGCGTGTTCGTCTGATCATCGGAGATCCGGAATGGGAGGAGCATTATCAGCGCGTGATGGCTGAATTGAAACAGATCTACCCGTGGCTAAACTGATTGACGAAACGGTATCCGATATGCTAAAATATATAAAAATCAAAGCATAGAGGTATGGAGTATGAAGAAAAGAGCAATCCTGATCGTTCTTGACAGCGCCGGGATCGGCGCGCTCCCGGACGCCGCAGATTTCGGAGACGTCGGAGCCAATACCATCTGCAACATCTATGAAAAACGCGGATATCTGAATGTGCCGAACATGCGTAAGCTCGGTCTTGCGCATATTGACGGATGCAAGCTTCCCAAAGAAGACGATGAGCTGATCGGAAGCTACTGCAAATGCGCGGAGCAGACGCACGCGAAGGACACGACCTGCGGGCATTGGGAGATGGCGGGACTTGCGCTCGACGAGGCGTTCAAGACGTACCCGAACGGATTCCCGAAGGAATTCATGGACGCGTTCGAAAAGCGCATCGGCCGCGGCACGCTCGGCAACGTCGTCGCAAGCGGCACGCAGATCATTCAGGAGCTCGGCGACGAGCACGTCCGCACCGGCAAGCCGATCGTTTATACGAGTGCGGACAGCGTGTTCCAGATCGCAGCGCACGAGGAGATCATTCCGCTTCAGGAACTGTACCGCATCTGCGAGATCGCGCGGGAAATGCTGACCGGCGAATACCTGGTCGGCCGCGTGATCGCGCGTCCGTTCCTCGGCGGAAACGGAGATTATAAGCGCACCGAAAACCGCAAGGACTATGCCGTCGCGCCGTTTAAGGATACGATCCTCGACGCGCTTTCGGAGAGGGGCAAGGACGTCGTCGGCATCGGCAAGATCGAGGACATCTTTTGTCACCGCGGTATCACGACTGTCGATCACACCAAGAACAATCCGGACGGCATCCGTGCGACGCAGCGGTTTCTGAATGAAGGGACGGGGGATTTTATCTTTACGAACCTCGTCGACACGGATATGCTTTACGGGCATCGGAACGATTGGGAAGGATACGCGAAAGCACTCGAATACTTCGACGCGCATCTGCCCGAGATGTATCTTTCCATGCAGGAGGGCGATCTTTTGATGGTCACTGCGGATCACGGATGCGATCCGACGTTCCCGGGAACGGATCACACGCGCGAATACATCCCTCTTCTGATCTGCGGAAAGCACGTGAAACACGGCGTCAACCTCGGCGTTCGGAAGCAGTTCTCCGACATCGGGGCAACGATCTATGAATACCTGACCGGTGATACATGGCGCGAAGGCGAATCATTCTTAAAGGATATCTGGGAGGATTGAAGCATGGAAGACATCATGAACATCATCAACAATGCGGTCGCACTTTTGAAAGAAAAGGGCGCGGACAAGGCGACGATCGGTCTGATCCTCGGAAGCGGCTTGGGCGACTATGCGGAAACGCTCGAAAATAAGCGCTTCGTGAACTACGCCGACATCGAGGGATATCCCGTTTCGGGCGTGATCGGACACAAAAACCGCTTCGTGATCGGTGAAAAATACGGCAAGACCGTCATCGCAATGCAGGGACGTTTCCACTATTATGAGGGTTATCCGCAGGCGATGCTTTCACTTGGTGTTCGCACGATGAAAAAGCTGGGCGTCGAAAAACTGCTCGTCACGAACGCGGCGGGCGGCGTCAACATGAACTACCATGCGGGCGATCTGATGGTGATCTCCGACCACATCAATCTGTCCGGCAGCAACCCGCTGATCGGAAAGAACCTGGACGAGTTCGGACCGCGTTTCCCGGACCAGAGCAACGTCTACGACAAGGACCTTCGCGCGCGACTGATCGAGCTCGCCAAGCAAAACGGTATCGCCATGCAGGAAGGCGTCTATATCATGATGTCCGGTCCCTGCTACGAAACGCCGGCGGAGATCCGTATGGCGCGCATCCTCGGTGCGGACGCTGTCGGCATGTCCACGATCCCGGAGACAATGTGCGCCGCGCATTGCGGCATCAAGGTCGTCGGCGTCAGCTTGATCACGAATATGGCTGCTGGTGTGCTTGACCAGCCGCTTTCCCACGCAGAGGTCACCGAGACAGCTGCAAAAGCAACTGTGAGGTTCACTGCACTCGTCGATCTGATCTTACAGAAACTGTTCTGAGAAACAATAATTACAAAACGGCTGCCGTCCGATGGACGACAGCCGTTTTTACATACAATTGTTTATTTCTTGACAGGATCAGATTCCTTTTCATCATTAAAATCGAATGCACTCGAAGGCATCGAAGGACCGTGCACCTGCTGTTCTCTCGCTTTCTGCAGCTTTTCCTTGTCCGTGTACTTGCGGGTCACAAGGAACAGACCGATCAGACCGACGACCGCCAGTCCGAGAAGAATGTAGTTCAGAACGGAGAGCAGCTTCATAGAGACTGCGCCGTAAAGCTTGGAAACGAAGGAGCCGTCGTTCGCGTCGGAACGGACGTTGCCGAACGTGGATACGTATACGACGTGACCTTTTGCCCGATCGGCGTCGTTTTCCGGATAAACGGGATTATCGGCATCGTCCAGAAGATCGGTCTGCGCATAGTATTTCGAATAATCGACGCTGCCGCCCGTGCAGCTCATCATTCCGCTGCTCGATACCGGGAATTTCGTCTGGTCATCCTTGTAAACGCTGTATGCCTTGTTGATGAACGCGGAGATTTCCTGAAGCTCCATCTTTTCATTGTCGGCAGAGTACGGACCATAGGTGACTTCCTGCCCGGAAGAAGCGACACCCATACAGGACATGCCGCTCGAAGCGGATTCCACAGTCGTATATGTCAGGGTACCATCCTCGATCAGTTCAGGGAATGTATCCTTGTAAGCGTCCGTGATCTTATAATACGTCAGCTTATTGCTGAAAAGCGCGGACTGCAGACCGTTGACGATCGCCATAAGGAACATGATCGCCGCAAGCGCAAAATACAGAATGCGCATATATTTCTTTGCTTTGTCTTTGGAATCGTCTTTGAAGTTCTCCATAGAGAAAAGACGACCGCTGCCTTTGATCGCGCCGAACAGTACGTAGACGCCCATAGCAAGCAGAAGAATCGGAAACAGTAAACCTAAACCCATATGTGTTCTCCTTTTTCAGAATTGATTGATCCAAAGTGCTTACAGCTTTTTCAGCTTTGCGCCTTCCTTGGTGTCTTCCACGGCAAATCCCATGCCTTTGAGCTGCTCGCGGATCTCATCCGCTTTTGCCCAGTCTTTTGCCTTTTTCGCTTCCTTGCGCGCTTCCAAAAGAGCGATCGCTTCCTCGGGGAAGTCTTCCTTCTTTTCCTTCACGACAAGTCCCAGTACGCCGTTCAGCTCCGCATAACGGGCCTTGACAGCTTCGATCGCGGCCTTCGTATGTGCGCCGGTCGCAAAAATGTTGATCCAACGGGCGAAATCGAACAGCACACCCAAAGCGTCCGCCGTATTGAGATCGTCGTCCATTGCTTCGTTGAACCGATCGCGGAACGCATCAAGCTCTGCAGTGACGTTGGAATCGTCCGTGGTTTCGTCAACCGCGGTATCAAACAGACGATCGCGCGCCGTGTATAGACGGTTCAAGCTTGTGACGGCTTGTTCCATCAGCTCGCGGGAGAAGTTGACCGGATTGCGGTAATTTGCGGTCAGCAGGAACAGACGAACGGCTTCAAGATCGTATTCCTTCGCAATATCACGCACAAGGAAGAAATTGCCGAGCGATTTGCTCATCTTTTGATTGTTGATGTTGATATAGCCGTTGTGCATCCAGTAATGCACGAACGGTTTGCCCGTTGCGCCTTCGCTCTGCGCGATCTCATTTTCGTGATGCGGGAAAATGAGGTCCATACCGCCTCCGTGAATGTCGAAGGTCTCGCCGAGATACTTCATGCTCATCGCTGAACACTCGACATGCCAGCCGGGACGGCCCTTTCCCCACGGGGAAGGCCAGCTCGGCTCGCCGGGCTTTTCGCCTTTCCAGAGCGCAAAGTCCAGCGGATCACGTTTCTGCTCGGTGGGAGCGATACGCGCGCCGTTTTCCATATCGTCAATATCCTGACCCTTGAGCTTGCCGTAGCCGGGAAAGCTGCGTACGGCAAAATATACGTCGCCGTTTTCGGTCGCGTACGCGTGCCCTTTTTCGATCAGCTTTTTGACGAGCTTGATGATGTCGCCGATGTGTTCGGTTGCGCGGGGATTCACCGTCGCGCGCTCGATGCCGAGAGCGTCTGCGTCCTGATAATACTCCTGAATAAACCGGTCGCCGAGCTCTTTGACCGTGATACCGTCGCGATTGGCGCGGTTGATCATCTTGTCGTCGATATCGGTGAAATTCTGGACGTATTTGACCTTGTATCCGCGATATTCAAGGTACCGCCGCATCGTATCGAATACGACGAACGGACGCGCGTTTCCGATATGGAAATAATCGTACACGGTCGGACCGCATACGTACATGGAGATCTCGCCTTCTTTGATCGGAACGAGCGGCTCCTTTTTACGGGTCATGGTGTTGTAAACCTGCATAGTATCCTCCTCGGATCATTTTACGAACGTACTTTACACATTCGAACGGAATGATCCGTCATTTTAACTAATAATAAGGAAATTCATGGCTTTTGTCAATAAGGATTTGACGAACGGCGATATTTGTACTATAATCTATAATCTAAACAAGTATCGACAGGATCGGTATTTTCCCGATCCGAATGTCCGGCATCTGCGGACGCAAATGAATATATCTAACCGGAGGACTTTATATGAAGCGTATATTGGCTGTTATGATCGCCGCCGTGCTGCTGTTTGCGGTACCGATCTTGTCCGGCGTAGCGGCGGGCGATGACGAACTCGGCGAGATGCTGATCGAATCGGTTTCCGTGACCGGCGAGGTCGGTGAAATCGTCAAGGTCAACTTTGAACTGTATCCGAATCTTCCCGACGGAAGGAAACTGGATTCTCTATCCGGTTCCATGAAATACGATCCGGAATTCGTTACGCTCGGCGCCATTAACCAGGTCGACGAAGAAAACAATCTCACTTCGCTCATGAAAGGCAAAGCGTCGTCCTTCCAGTATAATATTGACGAAAACGAAAAAGGAATGTTGCGCTTTGCGTTCATTGACGCTTTCGGCATTGAAGCAGAGGGCTTTTGGTTCCAGGCGGAGTTCCGCATCGAAAAAGAGGGCGCGACGGACTTCATCTTCAACGGGATCCGGTATACCGGATTGGATGCTGAGTATCACACGGTTTCTTATTATATCGAACCCGTTTCGGTTGGAGGGATCCATACCGAGAACGAGACCGTTCCAACAGACGGCGCGGCAGACGAAACATTTGCGCCGATTACCCCCGCGGTTGCAACGCCGGTCGTCGTCACGCCTACGCCGAAACCGAGCAACGGCGGACAGGTCGTTCCGATCACGTCCACACTTCCAACGGTATCCACGGAGGTGTCCACGCCCGACGGTATTGTAACACCGCCGCCTGCCGTCACGTCCATGCCTGTAACAACGCCGGCGCCATATGAGGAGAAGACGGCAGCCCCCGAAAACACGGAAACGCAGCCGCTCGATCCGAACGTTGAAGCGACAGAAACGCAGGGATCCACTGAGACACAGCCGCTCGATCCGAACGTTGAACCGACAGAAACGCAGGGATCCGCGGAGACGGGGGAACAGGGATCCTACACGATCGAAGATGTGACCGGAGAAAACGGCACGCAGGGAACGCAGAACGGTGAAAAACAGAATACGACGGGCGGAAATGAAACGCAGCAGTCGAATACGCTGCTTATCATCGGCGTGATCATTGGTATCATCGCCGTGCTCGGACTCGGCGCACTGGCGATCGTTCTGATCCTCAAGCGACGCGGCATGCAGGACTGATCATTTGAAGAATGGAAAGAAAGCTCTCAATTTCGAGAGCTTTCTTGCTTTTTCGGAAGAACTGTTGTATAATAATATGGTTTTGAACGGGAGGTGAGAGAATGCGTCGTGTCACAACGCGTCAGCTGACGTTTGCCGCGATGTTTGCGGCTTTGGCTGCGCTGCTTTCGATCTATCCGTTTACGTTCTATCTGCCGGATTTCAGTCGGATCACCTTCCGGGAGATTCCCATTTATCTTTGCTCGTTTGCGCTCGGTCCCGTCTGGGGCGGGTTGTGCGCGCTCGTTTCCGATCTGCTCGGAACGTTTATCAGCAATTCCGGCAATGCGTGGAACCCGATGTTTGCGATTTCGGCGGTGCTGTCCGGCGTGCTGCCGGGACTTTTGTTCCGTTACGTATTCAAAAGAGAAAAACTTACGCTTGCCACGACGCTGTCGATTGTTCCGGTCAATATCGCCGTATCTCTGTTTTTGACGACGCTGTGGTTCCAACTGCTCGGCTTTACGGGCGGCATGCCGTTTTGGGCGTATCTGCTGATTCGGCGCATGTGGCTCGTCGCTGTCATGACGGTGGTGCAGATCATTGCCGTCAGAGCGCTGTATCCGGTCGTTCAAAAAGGAATTCAGGGAGGGGATCATTCATGACGTACGAAGAAGCGATTGCCTATATCCACGGGATGTATTGGCGCGGCTCGAAGCTCGGACTTGTTCGGGTAACGGAATTGTGCCATCTTTTGGGTGATCCGCAGAATACGCTGAAGTTTATTCACGTTGCGGGAACGAACGGCAAGGGCTCAACCTGCGCCATGCTGTCAAAGATCCTGTGCGCAGAAGGGTACAACACGGGATTGTTTGTCTCGCCGTATGTCGATCGGTTCAACGAGCGCATTCAGCTCAACAATACGCCGATCCCGGACGATGATCTTGCCGCGCTTGTCACGGAGATCGCGCCGGTCGTCGATTCCATGGAAAATCCCGCGACCGAATTCGAAGTGATCACAGCCGTCGCGTTTCTGTATTACGCGAGAAAGAAATGCGATTACGTTGTACTGGAGGTCGGACTCGGCGGAGAACTGGATTCCACCAACGTGATCAAAACGCCGCTGCTTTCGATCATCACGGCGATCGACTACGATCATATGCACATTCTGGGCGACACGATCGAGGAGATCGCAAGCGCGAAAGCGGGCATCGTCAAGGACGGCGGCACGGTGCTGTTCTACGGACAGCATGAA
>JAFZIH010000050.1 GCA_017554455.1 Clostridia bacterium
ACCGATTGTAGGGGGCGGTCACCCGAACGCCCCGCAAATGCGGAGCCGACCGGCTTCGTCTTTTTGTAACAATGCGGGGGGTGTGCGTAACGCTGTTACATTTGTTACATTTGTTACGTTTGTTTCATTCATAACAGATATATAATATAAATCTATATCAACATACCGACTGCATTTGCAACGTTTGTAACACTTGTAACAAATGTAACGCTGCTACACACAGGGGGGTATTTGTTACACGGCGTCCGAAAGCCCTTCCCCCGCAAAAAAGTTTCGGAATAACCGAAAAAAACCTTTGCCTTTTACGGCAGAATGGTTTATACTTGTGAAGATGTCCGAATTCGGGTCTGTGGTTGCAAGTCGAGGCCAGTCGCAGGCGAAACGATCCACGTAAGCGGGCCAAAGCGTCCGTGAGCATGGTGCGGCTTAGAAGTAAGTCCGGCCGGCGGTATTCCGCCGAGAGAGGCAGTAGTGGGGAGCAAAGCTTATGAGCGAACCCTCCTGTCGGCGAGTGTGGGGGCAAAGACCAGGTCAGCCGAACGCGGAGATCAAAAAAATATCACCATCGCGAAGGGAACCAAATCATCATGTACGAAGACAGAACACTGGTTTGCAGAGACTGCGGCAAGGAATTCATTTTCAGCGCGGGCGAGCAGGAATTTTACGCAAGAAACGATTTCAAAAACGACCCCGTCCGCTGCCCGGAATGCCGTAAGGCCCGCAAGAACGCGCAGCGCGGACAAGCTCCGCGTGAGATGTTCGACGCGGTCTGCGCCTCCTGCGGCAAGCCCACCAAGGTGCCGTTCCAGCCGAGAAACGACAAGCCGATCTATTGCTCCGAGTGCTTTGCACAGCGCCGCGGCAGATAACAGCGAAACACGACACAAAAACGGACAGAGCGATCTGTCCGTTTTTCATACATGCACGACATTGTGTTTGCGCAAGCAAACATATCGTGCTGCAAAGGCAGCATATCGCGCTTGCGTGAGCAGGCATATCGCGCGGCATGGGCCGCATATCGTTTCCGTTGCGCTTGCGCAAGCGATATATCCCTGCGGACACGATATACCCATCCGGATACGATATGCCCTCCGCTCCGTTTCGCTGTCGTGTTGCTTGACGGGGCGTCGGGGACGCCGCCCCCTACGGAACGCCGATACCCGTAGGGACGACCATCGGTCGTCCGTTCCGCTGTCATGTTGCTTGACGGGGCGTCGAGGTCGCCGCCCCCTACAAAAAACTCCTCTCCTCTGCGATACCGTTTGCCCGGTTTATGCGTCTTTATATGTGAACGGCCGTGAAAAATGAAGGAGCAAACCCTGATGAACGATGTAACCGAAACATTCAACACCGTATACGACGCGACGTTTCGCGAGCTGATGCGCTACTGCCTTTTGAAAGCGCCTCTGGAGGACGCGCACGATCTCTTACAGAACACCTACACGCAGTTCTACCGTGCCCTCCAAAGGAAAGGCGTCCGCGCGATCCGCGATCCGAAGGCGTATCTGTTTACCGCGCTGAAGCACGAGATCGCAAGCTTTTACCGGTCCGGCGCAAAACGAAGGACGGTCTCGCTCGAGGTCCTTTCCGACGAGCCGGATGATATTTCCGTGGAGGACCTCAGCTTGGACCGTGCGGCGGTCGGCGACGTCCTCGACCGATTGAAGCGCGAGCCCGCAGGCACGCAGCGCATGTTTATTCTGTACTACGGCTACGGCATGAAGTTAGGCGACATTGCAAAGGAAACGGGCACGACGGAAGCGAGCGTAAAATCGAAGCTCGCCCGCGTGCGCAGAAAGCTCAGAACTTCCTTCGGAGAGGAGAACACATTATGAAAAACACATCCGAACAAATCCTTTCCTTTGCGGAAAACGAACTGATCAACAAAGAATCCATCCGCCGCGCGGTGCTTTCCGAGAAGCCCGTACGGCAGAAAACGCCGGTCGCGTGGACAAAGATCCTGCTGCCGATCGCGGCGTGCTTCGTGCTGCTTTGCGGCACGGTGCTATTAATCCCGTCCGCCAGAGCGGAGGTCTTCTCATGGTTCGGCATTTCCACGCCGCAGGACTATCTCACGACCGATCCGGACGAACGCCCTGACGTTCCGGCGCTTAACGCGCTGGTTGCCTCGCCCGACGCGAACGAAGACGTCGTGTCGATCCCGATCGACCGCACCGATTCCGAGGCGATCAACAGTGAAAAAGCGCTCGAGATCTCGGCGTTTTTGCATGAGAACTGCGACGTCGCGCTCGGCGAAGCGATGTTCGACGGCGAAGCGGTCTACCAGTCGATCCGGCTGAACGGGCTCTCCGGTCTGTATCTTTTAGAGCAGTACACCGGCACCTACTCGACGGCGGTCATGCGCGACGGCTTCCCGGAGTGGCCGGACGGCTGGATCATCTATGAAATGCCGGACGGCACGCGATTCTACGGGTCCATGGACCTGTCTTCTTCGATCGACGGCTATCTCAGGCATTTGAGCGAAAAAGGACTTGCCGTTGAAAACAAGACGGACGAACAGCGAAATGAGATCGACGCGGAAAACCGCACATATCTTGCCGAGAACGGTCTTGCGGCGGTCGCGGAAGTGCATGCGCGCGATTATGAAAAATACCTCGACGCCGACGGGAACCTGACCGCAAAGGTGTATTATCATGTTTCGATCACCGAGGAGGACAGCGGCGTTCCGGACACCGAGCTCTATACCGCGCAGATCGGAACCATCACGGTCAATATGAAGGCGTATCAGAACATTGCATCGTCCGAACTCACCGCAGACGGCGCGTCGGTGGTCTGGGGCGCGGAAACGGTGACCGTCTGCAAAGAAAACCTGATCTGTTGCGTCGACGGCAGCGACAAGGACCAAATGACGTTCATCAAACACCGCGTTTCCATGGAAGGCGTGACAATGACCGCCGAT
>JAFZIH010000051.1 GCA_017554455.1 Clostridia bacterium
CATGCAGAAGATCACGTATACGCTCGTATGGGACAGCGATACGGAGCTGCGCGTTTACTTCAAGCCGAAGGCCGACTACACCGGTACATTCACGTTCACGGCAAACGGCAATCCGATCACGGAAAACGGTGAGAAGATCCGCGTATCGCTGCAGTCCGACGGACGCTTCATGGTATCGATCAAAAACATCGCGGCGCATGAGTATGACAGTGTTTACACGGTCAAGGCGATCGGCAGCGACGGTGTTGAATCCGTCATGACGGTGTCTCCGCTGTCCTACGTGCGATCGATCATGACGAACTATGCGGAAAACACAGCGGCGGTGAACGCAGCGACAGCGGTTTATCGCTATGCGATGGCGGCGAAAGCGATGATATCCGGCAACTGATCGAAGTAAGTACAACCATAACGCAAGGCGCTGCCCAAACGGGCAGCGCCTTCTTGTACGTTTTCGTTGACAAGGCGGCGGCAAAACCCTATAATAAATGCGGTAAAAAACGTGCAGCGCACGATAGGAGGATTAAGAAATGAAGAAACTCGTCATCGCGCTCGGCGGCAACGCGCTGGGCAACACGCCCTATGAACAGCTTCGGCTCGTCACCGAGACCGCAAAGCCCATCGCCGACCTCATCGAGGCGGGCAACCAGGTCGTCATCGCGCACGGCAACGGTCCGCAGGTCGGCATGATCAACCTTGCCATGTCCACCGCAGCGGCGGCCAAGGCGATCAAGTCGGATATGCCGTTTCCGGAGTGCGGCGCGATGAGCCAGGGCTACATCGGCTACCATTTGCAGAACAGCATCCAGAACGAGCTCAAGGCACGCGGCATCAAAAAGAACGTCGCGACCGTCATCACGCAGGTGCTCGTCGATGAGAACGATCCGGCGTTTTCGCATCCGACCAAGCCGATCGGCGCGTTCTATTCGAAGGAAGAGGCGGACAGGATCGCGGCGGAGAAGGGCTATACGATGATCGAGGACGCGGGCCGCGGCTACCGTCAGGTCGTGCCGAGCCCGAAGCCCGTCGACGTCGTCGAAAAGGACATGGTGAACACGCTGATCGACGCGGGTCACGTCGTCATCACTGTGGGCGGCGGCGGTATTCCGGTCATTGAAAAGGACGGAAAGCTCCTCGGCGTTCCCGCCGTCATCGACAAGGACTTCGCGTCCGCAAAGCTTGCGGAGCTTGTGCACGCCGACGCGCTCGTCATTCTCACCGCGGTCGACCGCGTGGCGATCAACTGGGGCAAGCCGGATCAGAAATCTCTGGAGCGCATGACCTGCGCGGAAGCCGAGCAGTACTGCAAGGAAGGGCACTTCGCGCCCGGCTCCATGCTGCCGAAGGTGCAGGCGGCCATGAGCTTTGCAAAGACCGGCGGCGAAGCGATCATCGCATCTTTGGAAAACGCAGCTGCAGCCCTTCGCGGCGAAAGCGGCACCAAAGTAGTAAAATAAGTGCAAACAACAAAAAGCACCCCGCACGGGGTGCTTTTTCTGTTTCCTTTTATTCGTCGCTGCGGTAGGCACTGACCACGTCGTCGTCGAGCACGACCGCAAGGAGCATTTCGCCCTTACTGGCCTTCGGCTCGATGTGGATGCTTTCGGTGTCGATCGGCGTTTTTGCGCCGTGGCGCTGTTCGAGCACGAGCGTGAACGGCTGCTGCACGGTGCCTGCGTAGACGATGCGCGTACCGTTGCTGCCGTTCTTTCTGAAGTCGAACGTCTTCACGCCCTTGCCGTTACGGCCCTGCTGTTCGTAATCAAAGAGGAAGCTCCTTTTTCCGAAGCCGCGGTCGGTGAGCACGATCAGCTCGCCCTCGTCGCCGACCGGCATGCACGCCATGACCTTATCCTTCGGCTCGAGCTTGATGCCGATGACGCCCGCCGCGGCACGCCCGGTCTCCGGCACGGAGTCGGACGCGAAGCGGATGCACATGCCCTGTTCGGTGACGAGCAGGATGTCCATGCGCGGCATCGGGTACGCGCCGATGAGCGTATCCTTGTCCTTGAGATTCAGCGCCGCGGTGCGCTTGCCGCGCACGCGATAGTCCGCGGCCTTCGACCGCTTTACCATGCCGCTTGCGGTGCAGAACAGATAGCTGCCCTCGTCGCGGTCCGGGAACGCGCCGACGATCGTTTCGCCCTTTTCAAGCTCCACGATGCTGACAAGGTTCGCGGCTCTTGCGGCGGGACGTGTTTCGGGAATGTCGGAGATTTTGAGGTTCAGCATGGCGCCGCGGTTTGTGAACAGGCGGATGCTCTCGTTGCTGTTGATCTCCAGGATGCGCTCCGGCTTGTCGGCGCGGATCTGGCTGAGATTAAACTGCTTTTTGAGACACTTGCGGATCTTGAGGTCCGCGCAGACTGCCACGACCATCTCCTCGACCGTTTCCGGTTCGTTTGCCGGGACCTCGGTCTCGGCGGCGTCCGCTGAGATGATCTGCGTGCGGCGTTTGCTGTCGAACAGCTTCTTGACCTCGGTGAGCTCCTTTTTGATGAGATGCACGAGCTTTGCGTCGGACGCGAGGATCGCTTCGAGCTCGGCGATCAGCTTCTTGACTTCCTTATATTCCTTTTCGATCGCCAAGAGCTCGAGGTTCGTGAGCTTTTGCAGGCGGAGGTCGAGGATCGCTTGCGCCTGGATCTCGGTGAGATTGAACGTCTTCATCAGCCCTTCACGCGCTTCCTTCGGCGACTTGCTCGCGCGGATCAGTTTGATGACGCGGTCGAGGTTGTTGACCGCGACCATCAGACCTTCCAAGATGTGGCAGCGCTTCTTCGCGATCTCCAACTCGGTCTTCGTGCGGCGGGTGACGACCGCGCGCTGATGGCGCACGTAGTATTCGATGATCTGCTTGAGATTTAATTGCTGCGGCTTGCCGTCCGCGATCGCGACGTAGTTCGCGCCGAACGTGCACTGCAGGTCGGAGTATTTGAACAGCAGCTGCAAAATGCGCTCCGGGTCGCCGTCCTTCCTGACCTCGATGACGGCGCGCGTGCCCATGCGGTCGGATTCGTCGCGAATATCGGAGACGGCGGCGAACATCGCTTTCTTCTCCTGCGTGATCTCAAGGATCTTCTGCAGGCACGAAGCTTTGTTGATCTGGTACGGGAACTCGTCGATGACGATGCGCGTCTTGCCGTTTTTGACCTCTTCAAAGTGCGTCCGCGCGCGCATGGTGAGCTTGCCGCGTCCGGTCTCGTAACTTGCCGCGATCTCAGGGGAGTCCAGAAGGAACCCGCCGGTCGGGAAGTCCGGCGCGGGCATGATCTTCATAAGGTCCGCGATCTTGATGCGCGGGTTGTCGAGAACGGCACAAACCGCGTCGATCGCCTCGACCGGGTTATGCGGCGGGATCGAGGTCGCAAGACCGACCGCGATGCCGTTCGCGCCGTTGACCAAGAGGTTCGGGAATCTGCCGGGCAAAAGCGTCGGCTCTTTTAAGGTGTCGTCAAAGTTCCACGTAAAGTCGACCGTGTCCTTGTCGATGTCACGCAATAAAAGCAGCGCGGCATCGGTCATACGCGCTTCGGTATAGCGCATTGCCGCGGCGGAATCTCCGTCGACCGAGCCGAAGTTGCCATGCCCGTCGACGAGCGTGACGCCCATATTGAACGGCTGCGCCATGCGCACCATTGCGTCGTAAACGGAGCTGTCGCCGTGCGGATGGTATTTGCCGAGGCAGTCGCCGACGATACGCGCGCTCTTGCGGTGCGGCTTGTCGGGGGAGAGCCCGAGCTCCATCATGGTATAGAGGATGCGCCGCTGTACGGGCTTCAAGCCGTCCTCCACGCGCGGCAGGGCGCGTTCGAGAATGACGTGCTCCGCATAGGGCATCATCGAATCGTGCATGACCTCGTCCATGCTCCGGTTCAGGATGGTTTCCGGAATATTCGGTGTCGTCGTCTTTGCCATGGCTTACTCCTTGATCTTTTCAAACGCCGTGTGCGCGTGGCTGAAGTCCGCGTACTCAAAGATGTATTCCTTGCGGGACTGGACCTTGTCGCCCATCAGCACGGTCACGAGGTGCTCGACCTCCGCCGCGTCCTCGATGGTGACGCGCGTGAGCCGCCTGCCCTGCGGATTCATCGTCGTTTCCCAAAGCTGTTCCGGGTTCATTTCGCCGAGGCCCTTATAGCGCTGCAGGGTGTAGTTCTTGCCCGAAATGCCGCGCATCGCCGCCTTCAGCGCCGGATCGTCGTAGCAGTAAACGGGCGGCTGGTTTGCCTTCTGCACGCGGTACAGCGGCGCCATACCGATGTACACGTGTCCTTCCGTGATGAGCGGTCGCATGTAGCGGTAGAAGAACGTCAGCAAAATCGCGCGGATGTGCGCGCCGTCCTGGTCCGCGTCCGCGAGGATGATGATCTTGTTGTATTTCAGCGAGGAGATGTCGAAATCGTCGCCGATGCCTGTGCCGAGCGCGGTGATGATCGAGCGGAACTCGTCGTTCTGCAGAACCTGTTCAAGCCGCTTCTTTTCGACGTTCAGCGGCTTGCCGCGAAGCGGCAAAATCGCCTGGAATCTTCTGTCGCGGCCCTGCTTCGCGCTGCCGCCCGCGGAGTCGCCCTCCACGATGAAAAGCTCATTCAGCGAATAATCGCGTCCGGTGCAGCTACTTAATTTTCCGACAAGCGGGGCGTTTTCGAGCTTGCTCTTTTCGCGCGCGTTTTCCTTTGCCTTGCGCGCCGCGCTTCTTGCTTTGGCGGCTTTCACCGCTTTTTCCGCGATCAGGTTTGCCGTGTTCGCGTTTTTGAGGTTTTCAAGCCACGGGATCAGTGTCTGTTGGAGCACCGCCTCGACCGCGGGACGCGCCTCGGTGTTGCCGAGCTTCGTTTTCGTCTGTCCCTCGAACTGCACGCTGCGCATCTTGAGCGACAGCACAGCCGTCATGCCCTCGCGGAAGTCCTCGCCCGCAAGAGACGGATCCTTGTCCTTTAAGATCCCGTTTTTGCGGCAGTAGTCGTTGAAGATCTTTGTGATCGCCGCCTTGAAGCCGGTTTCGTGTGTGCCGCCCTCGGTGGTCGGGATGTTGTTGACGTACGACGCGATCGTTTCGGCGTACTCGTCGTTGTGCAGGATCGCGGCTTCCACCATGATGCCGTTCGATTCGCCCTTCAGATGGATCGGCGGGTCGTAGAGCGCGTTCTTGTCCTCCTGAATGTAGCGGACAAAGTCACTTAACCCGCCGTCGAACTTGAACTCCGCGTGGTGCTGCTTTTCGCGCTGATCGTCGAGGACGAGCTTCAGCCCACGGTTCAGATACGCAAGCTCTCTTAGCCGCTTCATCACGACCGAATACTGCATGTCGATCGTCTCGAACACGCGGTCGTCCGGCAGAAACGTCACGACCGTGCCCTGCTTTCTCGTTCTGCCGATCTCTTGGAGCGGATACTTCGGCTTGCCGGAAACGATCTTGCCCTCGGCGTTTTCGACGCTTTCGAATTCCATCTTGTAAGCGCGGTTTTCGTGATAGACCTCGACGGAAAGCCAGCGGGACAGCGCGTTCACAACCGAAGCGCCGACGCCGTGCAGACCGCCGGAATACGAATACGCCGCGTTGCCGAACTTGCCGCCGGCGTGCAGCTGCGTAAAGACGACCTCGACGCCGGAGACGCCGAGCTTTTCATGGATGCCGGTCGGGATGCCGCGGCCGTTGTCGGTGACGGTGACGGAGTGGTCGCGGTGCAGCGTAACGGTGATCTCGTCCGCGTAGCCGTTTGCCGCCTCGTCGATCGCGTTGTCCACGATCTCCCAGAGAAGGTGGTGAAGCCCCGGCAGTCCGGTCGAGCCGATATACATGCCCGGACGCATCCGGACCGCGTCCAGCCCCTCCATGACGGTAATATTTTTGACGGAATACTCTTCCATATATATCCTCCGAAGATCAGTTCAGGAAATTATACCACAAGATGTAGTGTTTGCGGGCATTTTGATACGCTTTTTACTTTTTATTCATATTTCATGGAAAATTTGCTTTTCGGACGCATTTATGTGGTGACAAGGACAGGGGATTGGTGTATAATCTACAATGTATATATATGTGGAAGTATACCGTAACGGAGAAAGGAGCCGCATGGAGACCGGATTTCATCACGTGCCGATCATGGTGTCGGAAGTGCTGACGCTTTTAGACCCCTCCCGCGGCGGCGTCTTCGTGGACGGCACGCTCGGCGGCGGCGGGCATGCGGAAGCGGTTTTATCCGCCCTGCCGGAAAGCGGAAGATTATTCGGCATAGACCGCGACGACGACGCGCTCCGGGCCGCCGGTGCAAGGTTATCCCGCTTCGGCGACCGCTTTACGGCGATCAAGGGCAATTTCTTCGACATGAAGGAGCTGCTCGCGGCGCGCGGGGTTTATAAGGTCGACGGCATCCTTTTGGACCTCGGGGTCTCGTCGCATCAGCTCGACGCGAGAGAGCGCGGCTTCTCCTACAAGGCGGAAGCGCCGCTGGACATGCGCATGGACCAAAGCGCGCCGCTCTCCGCAAAAATCGTGGTAAACGAGTGGCCCGAGAGCGAACTAAAGCGCATCTTCTGGGAGTACGGCGAGGAGAAGTTTTCCGGCAAGATCGCGGCGCGCATCGTCGAACGGCGGAAGGAACAGCCGATCGAAACGACGACGGAGCTTGCGGAGCTCATCAAGGGCGCGATCCCGGCGAAGTTCCGGAACGAGCCGCAGCATCCCGCTCGGCGCTGTTTTCAGGCGATCCGCATCGCGGTGAACGGCGAGCTCGACGGGCTGTATGACGCGATCGTGTCCGCGCACGACCTTTTGAACCCCGGCGGACGGCTCGCGATTCTGACCTTCCATTCGCTGGAGGATCGGATCGTGAAGAACGCGTTCCGCACGTTTGAAAACCCCTGCACCTGCCCGAAATCGGCGCCGGTGTGTATTTGCGGCAAAAAACCCACCGCAAAGGTTCTGACGCGCCATCCGCTGGTCGCGTCGGAGGAAGAACAGAAAGAAAATTCGCGCGCGACGAGCGCAAAGCTTCGCGCGATCGTGCGCATGTAACCCATAGCGGGCTCATATTGATGTAGAAAGGAGATGCGGTATGGACGTTCAGTTCGATGAAGACCGGCAAAAAGCCACAAGCGCAAAGACCCGGCTCTATTCGCCGAGCAAAACGGGCGATCCGACGCCGATCCTCGAGGATCCGTCGATGCCGATCCGACCGCAGCCCACGCGGGAAACGCGAAAGAAGCGCAGAGAGATCAAGGAGATCCGGCTTACCCCGATGAGCAAGATCCTGATCCTGCTGTCGCTCTTTGTGATCGCGGCGACCGCGCTGTTCGGGCTGTCCGGCGCGGCAGAGTACGCAAAGATCATCAGCGACACCGCATCCGTCAACAAGGAGATCGAAAATTACAACGACCAGATCTCGCAGCTTAAAAAGACGCAGAGCTCCATGAACGACTTCGCGACCATCAACGACGTCTGCAGACGGCTCGGCATGACGATGAACTGGTACAAGGGCACGACGGTGAACACGGACACGGACGTTCCGCAGACGTTTACGCCGGATACGCCGGCGCCCCGTACACCGGACCCGGATGAAGAACCATGAGCATATTTGAAACGCGCACGCGCCGAAGAACCGTGAATCGAACGGCGGAGGGCAGCACCCGCTCCGCCAAGAAGAAAAGACGGATCGACGCGCACAAAAGAAAACTGCTGATCGCGATGCTGATCGCCGGCATCGGCTTTTTGCTGATCATCGGAAAGCTCTTTATCGTTTCGATCGTGAACGGAAAGGACTGGACGAACAAGGCAATGAGCCAGTGGACGCGGGTCACGTCGCTGAAAGCCGAGCGTGGGCGTATCCTTGACCGTAACGGCACGACGCTTGCGTCGTCATATACGACGTATCAGGTCTGCGTCAACCCTCCGAACATACAGGAGAGCGACCGCGACCGGATCGCGTCGATCCTGTCGATGTATCTCGGCATGGATTATGACACGGTCTATGCGAAGCTGACGAAGACGCGCGAGAAGAACAAGGAGACGCACGAGCGCGTACTGCTGTCGCAGGTCAAGCTGAAAGACCAGGTGGACAAAGAGGTCATCTCTAAGCTCAACTCCATGCAGCTCGGCAGCGGCGTGAGCTATTACAGCGACGTCAAGCGCGATTATCCGGAATCGGGCTATTACGCGCAGCTGATCGGATTCACGAACATCGACGGCGACGGGCAGACGGGCGTGGAGCTGACGTATAACAAGTATCTTGCGGGCGAGGACGGGTATCAGAAGGCGGACACGGACCGCGACAACAACCCGGTTCCCGGCGGCGAGGAGGAGTATATCGAGAGCATCCCGGGCGCGGACGTGATCCTGACGGTGGACACGGGCTATCAGGGCATCCTTGAAAACGCGCTGAACGAGGCGTGCGCGATCAACAACGCAAAGAGCGCGTCGGGGATTTTGATGGACCCGCAAACCGGCGAGATCTACGCGGTGGGCGCGTATCCGACGTTTGACAGTTCGAACCCGCCGAGAAGCGACGCAAAGACGCTTTTGGAGCTATCGAAGAACCGCATTGTGACGGACACGTACGAGCCGGGGTCGACGTTCAAGGTGATAACGCTTGCGAGCGCGCTCGAATCGGGCGTGATCGATACGTCGGCGCGCTTCAACTGCCGTGGGTCGATGCTCGTGCGCGGGGAAAAGATCAAGTGCTGGAAGTCCGGCGGACACGGCGAGGAAACGCTTGCGGAAGCCGTCGCGAACTCCTGCAATCCGGCGTTCATGTCAATGGCTTTGAAGATGGGCGTCGATACGTTTTATGATTACATTTTCCAGTTCGGCTTCGACGAGCCGACCGGTTCCGGCATCATGGGCGAAACGAGCGGCAAGGTCACGCACAAGAAATACATCCGCGACGCAGACCTTGCGCGCATCGGTTTCGGACAGAGCATCAGCTGCACCGGCATGCAGCTTGCGACGGCGTTTTCCGCCTGCATCAACGGCGGCGAGCTTTTGAAACCGTACATCGTTTCCCAGATCGTCGATCAGTCCGGCAACGTGCTTGTGAAAAACGAGCGTACCGTCGTGCGCCGCGTGATCTCGCCGACGACTTCCGCGACGATCCGTTCGCTTCTGCGCGGGGTCGTGGAAAAAGGCAGCGGCAAGAACGCGCAGGTCCCCGGCTATTCGGTCGGCGGCAAGACGGGCACGTCGCAGAAGTACGACGATAACGGGCAGGTGTCGAGCTCCAAGCTCGTCGCGTCGTTCATCGGCTTTGCGCCGGTGGAGAATCCGCAGTTCGTCTGTCTCATCATCGTCGACGAGCCGCAGGTGCCGCAGGTGTACGGAAGCACGGTCGCCGCGCCGTTCGTACAGCAGGTACTTAGTGCGGCGCTTTCCTACGCGGGCGTCACGCCGGACATCGAAAGCCAGATCGCAACGGTGCCGAACGTAAAGGGTATAACGGTGGACCAGGCGCAGAAGGCGCTCAAAGATGCGGGGCTCGAGGCGATCTATCTGGAGACCGAAAAGGATTCCACGGTCACGAACCAGTCGCCGGCGGCGAACACACAGGTCGTGCGCGGCAGCACGGTCATGCTGTATTCGACGGGCTACACCTTCTTCTCCGAGCTCAACGAAGAGGTCGAGATGGTCAAGGTCCCGAGCGTGATCGGAAAGGACCGCATCGACGCGCAGGACGCGCTGAAAAAAGTCGGACTCATCATGGATTACGACCGGCAGAGCTGCGCGGGCGAGGCCGTCTATCAGGATATCATGGAGGATTACGAGGTGCCGGTCGGCACCGTCATCCACGTGACGTTCGAAGTGAAAAAGAAATAACCAACGGGGGAACACAGGATGCTGTTATCAAGGATCGCGGCGGATATCGGCGCGACGGTGACGGGCGGCGACGCCGAGATCACGTCTGTCGAATACGATTCGCGAAAGGTGCAGGACGGAAGCTTATTCTGCTGCATGCAGGGGCTCATTTCCGACGGTCATAACTTTGCCGCGCAGGCGGTGGAAAAGGGGGCAAAGGCGCTGCTCGTCGAACGGCTGCTGCCGCTTGACGTGCCGCAGATCGTGGTCGTTGACGGACGCGTCGCGATGGCGCACGCCGCCGCCGCGTTTTACGGACATCCCGAGCGCGAGATGATCATGCTCGGCGTGACCGGCACGAACGGCAAGACGAGCACGACCTACATGGTCAAGTCGATCGCCGAAACGGCGGGCATGAAGGTGGGCCTCATCGGCACGATCCGCAACATGATCGGCGACACGATACTGGAGACCGGTCGCACCACGCCGGAATCGGCGGACCTCTTCGCGCTTTTGCGCCGTATGGCGGACGAGGGCGTAAACCTTGTCGTGATGGAGGTTTCGAGTCACGCGCTTGCGCAGGACCGCGTCGCGGGGATCCAATTCCGCGTCGGGCTCTTTACGAATCTCACGCAGGACCACCTCGACTATCACAAGACCTTCGACGCGTATCTCGAAGCGAAAAAGCGTCTGTTTTTCCAGAGCGATCTTGCGATCCTCAACATTGACGACGCGTATGCGGAACGCATGGCGGACGGGCTTACCCTGCCGATCAGAACGATGGGCATCCAGCACCGCGCGGACTACACGGCGATCAACATCGATATCCGCACCGATGGCGTCCGTTTCCATCTCCGTACGCCCGCGGGCGAAGGCCCCGTGCGCATGCATATTTCCGGCCTATTCTCGGTCTACAACGCGATGGGCGCCGCAGCGATGATGCAGGCGGTCGGCACGTCGTTCGGCGACATCATCAAGGGGCTCGAAGCGCTTTCCGGCGTTTCGGGACGACTGCAGTCCGTCGATACGAACGGGCGGCCGTTCTCGGTCTACGTCGACTACGCGCACACGCCCGACGCGCTCGAAAACGTGCTGACTTCGGTACGGGAATTCGCGAAGGCGCGCGTCATTTCCCTGTTTGGCTGCGGCGGGGACCGCGACCGCACCAAGCGTCCGATCATGGGTGAGATCGGCGGGCGGCACTCGGATTTCGTCGTCGTGACAAGCGACAACCCGCGCACCGAGAACCCGGAGGACATCGTCCGCGCCGTCGAGCTCGGCGTGCAGAAGAGCGGCACGCCGTTCGTCTCGATCGTCAACCGCAAAGAGGCGATCGCGTACGCGCTTTCGATCCTCGAGGCGGACGATATTCTCGTGATCGCGGGCAAGGGACATGAAAACTATCAGGAGATCAACGGCGTTAAGCATCATTTCGATGACCGCGAGATCGTCGAGGAGCTTCTGAAGGATAAAGAGGGGACGGAACAATGAACACCATCGTATTGAATTCGCTGCTTGCGCTGATCGTCGCGTTCGGCGCCGCGGCGCTTTTGGGACCGCTCGTGATCCCGGCGCTGCACCGGCTGAAATTCGGTCAGCAGGTGCGCGACGACGGGCCGAAAACGCACTTGAAAAAGCAGAACACGCCCACGATGGGCGGGGTCATGATCCTCGTCGCGATCCTTCTTGCGACGCTGATCTTCTCGCACAAGAGCTATTCGCTGACCCTGTGGGCGCTTCTGATGACCGTGCTGTTCGGACTCGTGGGGTTTTTGGACGATTTCATCAAGATCGTCAAAAAGCGCTCTCTGGGCCTAAGGGCATGGCAGAAGATCGCTGCGCAGTTTATCCTGTCGCTCGGGTTTGCGATCGCGCTGTATTTCCACCCGTCGGTGGGCAGCACGATCTGGCTGGATCGGCTCGATCTCGGGATCTTCTTTATCCCGTTTGCGATGTTTGTGATCATCGCGGTGGTAAACTCGGTCAATCTGATCGACGGAGTGGACGGGCTGTCGAGTTCCGTTACCGCGGTCTATTCGCTTGCGACCGGCGTGATGATCCTTCTGTTCGTTCTGACTTTCTCTTCCGATGCGCTCGACCCGGAGGCGGCGATCCTTGCTTCGAACACGCTGGACGGGCTTTCCGGGCTTTCGGTGTTCGCGTTCGCGACCGCAGGCGCGTGCATGGGCTTCCTCGTGCACAACACCTATCCCGCAAAGGTCTTCATGGGCGATCTCGGCGCGTTCACGCTCGGCGGCGCGGTCGCGGCGATGGCGTTACTCTCCCGGACTTCGCTTTTAATGCCGCTCATCGGCATCCTGTACGTTGCGACGTCCGTTTCGGTCATTCTGCAGGTCGGCTCCTATAAGCTCCGCAAAAAGCGCATCTTCCGCATGGCGCCGCTGCACCACCACTTCGAGCTCGGCGGCACGCCCGAGACGAAGATCGTTTCGATGTATACGCTGGTGACGGCGATCGCAAGCGCGTGCGCCCTCATCATCTTCTGGCTCTGTAAGTAAGGAGGATCTATGGCAAAGCAAAAAACGGCGTTGATCGTCGGCATGGCAAAGAGCGGCGTCGCGGCCGCACGGCTTCTGTATCAGGACAACTATCGCATCATCGTCAACGACATGAAGCCCGAGATCAAGGGACTTTTTGAGCAGCTTTCGGGCATCGCGTACGAGGTCAAGCTCGGCGCAAACCCGATGGATCTATTGGACGGCGTGGACCTTCTGATCCCGAGTCCGATCATTCCGATGACGCGCAACTTCATCGTCGAGGCGAAGCGCCGCGGCATCGAGGTCATCTCCGAGATCGAGCTCGGTTACCGCTATTCAAAGGCGGACTTCGTCTGCGTCACCGGAACGAACGGCAAAACGACCTGCACGGCTCTGACCGGCGAGCTTTTCAAGGCGGCGGGAAGACACACCTTCGTGCTCGGCAACATCGGCGTCGCGATCTCGGCGCACGCGCTCGAAACGAAGCCGGGCGACGTCGTCGTGGCGGAGACCGCCGCGCTGCAGCTCGAGGGCAACGTCCGCTTCCACGCAAAGGCGGCGGGCGTGTGCAACATCACGCCGGACCACCTCGACCACTTCGGCACGATGGAAAACTACATCGCGGCGAAGGCGAAGATTTTAGACAACCAGACCGCGGACGACTATGCGGTTCTGAACTGGGACGACGAGACGGTGCGAAATTTTGCGAAGCTCACCCCGGCGCACGTGCTGTATTTCTCCCGCAAGGAAGAGGTCGAAAACGGCATGTTCCTAAGGAACGGTATGCTCGTCTACCGGATGAACGGCGAGGAGCACGAGCTCATGCACGCCGACGAGATCCGCATCCCCGGCAATCACAACCTCGAAAACGCCATGCTCTGCGCGCTTCTGGGACTTTCGCAGGGGATCGCGCCGGAAACGATCGTAGAAGTTTTCAAGACGTTCGCGGGCGTCGAACACCGCATTGAATACGTCTGCACGAAGTCCGGCGTCGATTATATCAACGACAGTAAGGGCACGAACCCGGCAAGCACGATCCGCGCGATCGAGGCGATGAAAAAGCCGACGATCCTGCTTTTAGGCGGCTACGACAAGCACATCGGCTTCGATGAGCTTTTCGAGGCATTTACGCCGATCGTCAAGGCATGCGTCGTGCTCGGCGACACGAAACAACAGATCCTCGACTGCGCAAGCGTACACGGGTATGAAGGCATCATGCACACGGCGGACACGTTCCGTGACGCGGTGGACAAGGCAAGAGACCTTGCCTGCCCGGGCGACTGCGTTTTGCTGAGCCCCGCCTGCGCAAGCTGGGACATGTTTGACAACTACGAAACGCGCGGAAGAGTATTCAAGGAGATCGCGCGCGCATACGAATAAACGGAGGCGTCATGGCGGAACAAAAGACAAAAAAAGAACCGTTGCTGAAACGCATCAAGGATGCGCGGCTGCTTCGCGGCAGAATGGATTTTTCCGTGCTGCTTGTGATCACCGCGCTCTGCGCGTTTGGGCTCGTCATGATCTTCTCCGCCAGCTACTACTACGCGCAGCATTATTCCGGCGCGAACAACGACAGCTTCTATTACCTCAAGCGTCAGCTCATCTACCTGCTGCTCGGTTATCCGGTCATGCTGCTGATCTCGATGATCGACTACCGTATTATCGAGCGGCTGCGTTCGGTGTTCCTTGCGATCTCGCTGATCCTGCTCGTCGCGGTTCTGATCTGGGGACAGGACTTGAACGGCGGCAAGCGCTGGCTGAACATTGCCGGTATCTCCATTCAGCCGAGTGAGCTTGCGAAGTTCGGTCTCATGATCTTCATGTGCTCATACATGTCGCGTCACCGTCATGAGATGAACACATTCCGCTTCGGCATGCTGCCGATGCTGATCGCCATCGGCTCGATCGCGGGCCTCGTCATGCTGCAGCCGAACATGTCCATGGCCGTTATCATCGGCTTCATCGGCGTCGTTCTTTTATACCTCGGCGGCTGCGATTTGAAACAGCTCATTGTGCTCGGCGTCATCGGCATCGTCGGCGTACTTGTTTTGGCATACGCGCAGCCGTACCGCGTCGCGCGCATGACCTCGTTTTCAAATCCGGAGACCGACCCGCTCGGCAGCGGTTATCAGCTTTTGCAGTCGTTCTACGCGATCGGCTCCGGCGGGTTCTTCGGCAAAGGACTCAACAACAGCTATCAGAAGCTTCTGTACATGACCTACGGCGAATCGGACTTCATCTTCGCGATCCTGTGCGAGGAGTTCGGATTCTTCGGCGGACTCGTCGTCATCCTGATGTATGCGTGGATCGTGTTCCGCGGCATCGTGATCGCGATGAACTGCAGAAACCGCTTCGGAAGCTTGCTCGCCGCCGGCATCTCGATCGTTTTCGGGTTCCAGGTCTTCGTCAACATCGGCGTCGTCACGGGACTTCTGCCCACGACGGGGCAGTCGCTGCCGTTTATCTCGGCGGGAGGCACGTCTCTCATCGTCTTCCTTGCCGCAATGGGACTGCTCCTCAGCATTTCGCGCGACCTGAACCCGCGAAGGTGATCACATTCCGCCGCGCTTCCGCATAAGATGTGGTATCATGCGGAAGGAAGTTTGAAGATGTCTCTTTGGCTTGTGCGCGGCGGCAACGTTCTTTCGGGAACGGTAACGGTTCAGGGCTCCAAGAACGCGGCGCTGCCGATCCTGGCGGCAACGCTCCTTGTGGAAGAACCGGTAGAGCTTACGAATTGTCCCATGATCCGTGATACGGAGAACATGGTAAAGATCCTCCGATCGCTCGGGTGCACGGTAAAGCGCGAGGGGGATGCGCTGATCGTCGACAGCCGCACGGCTTCGGATTTCGTGCTGCCGACGGCGCTCTCCGGAGAGCTTCGATCCTCAATCTTTCTGCTCGGCTCGGTGCTTTCCCGGTTTCAGGCGGCGGACGCACCGTATCCCGGCGGCTGCGAGATCGGCAACCGACCGATCGACCTGCACCTTCTGGGTCTCAAGGCCCTGAACGCCGAAGTGGAAGAGCGCGGCGGGCACATCCGCTGTACGGGCGGCAATTTACGCGGCGCAGTCGTCGATCTCGGGTATCCGAGCGTCGGCGCAACCGAAAACGTCATGCTTGCCGCGTGCCGCGCAAAAGGCACAACGACGATCCGCAACGCGGCGTGTGAGCCGGAGATCGTCGATTTACAGAATTTTTTATGCGCCTGCGGATTCCGGGTCAAGGGCGCGGGCACGCCTGCGATCGTGATCGACGGCGTGAAGAAGGGGCACGGGGTAAGCTACCGTGTCATGCCGGACCGTATCGTGACCGGCACGTATCTTTTGGCAGGCGCGATCACGGGCGGCGACGTCACCGTGACCGGCACGCAGCCGGAAACGGTCGATCCGCTTCTCAATAAGCTTACGGAATGCGGATGCCTTGTCACGATGCGTGACGATTCCGTGCGCGTCAAAGCGCCGAAGCGCGTTCGCACCGTCGGTTTCACGGAAACACGACCGTATCCCGGATTTCCGACCGATCTGCAGCCGCAGTTGTTTTCACTTTTGTCGGTTGCGGACGGGACGTCGGTGGTGACGGAAAACGTGTTTGAAAACCGCTTCCGCCATGCGCAGGAGCTTAAAAAGATGGGCGCGATAAACCGCATCCTCGACCGCACGGCGATCATCACCGGCGTCGAACGGCTGCACGGCGCCTCCGTCACGGCGCACGATCTTCGCGGCGGCGCGGCGCTCGTGCTCGCGGGGCTTTCCGCCGAAGGCGAAACGCGGATCCTGTACGCGGAGCGGATCGAGCGCGGATATGAACGAATGGACAGCGTGATCGGATCTTTGGGCGGTTCGATCACACGAAAGGAAGAAAGCATTGGCAAAGAAGACGAAAGACGGCGAACGGGCGAACTTCCTGTTTGACGACGACGCGGGCAGAGACGAGGAAACGATCGATCTGTTCGGGCCGGACGAGGACGCGCCCGCAGAACCGGAAGAGGCCGTTTCAGACGAGCCGGACGCCGAAGCGGAGGAACCCGCAGAAGCGCCCGGATCGCCCGCTGCGCCGAAAAAAGCGCGCGCGAAGGACAAGCCCTCCGAAACGCCGCAGTTTCGCTTCGATCGGTACGGACGGCGCGTCGGCAAAAAAAAGAAGATGCGCTACGGCAAGCGCAAGGACGCGCCGAAGGCGACGACGACCGTCGTTCGGAACGAGACCGAAGCAAAGCGGGAGTATGACGCGGCGCGCGCGAGAAGCGAAGCACGCGCAAAAAAACGCGCCCGCGACGCGGAAAAGCAGGCGGCGCTGAAAAAAGAGGAGCGCAGAAAACGGCGGCAGCGCAGCGCGTCGACCATGGTCCTCGGTGCGCTTGCGCTGATCCTGTTCCTCGGCATGGCGTGGTTCGTGACGCGTCTTCAGAAGATCAACGTCCCGCACGTGCCGGAGGGTTACACAAGACAGCGCATCGTCGACCTGTCCGGGCTCGAATCCCGGCTGAACAAGCGCAGCGCGATTTTCATCAGCACGCGTGACGTCGAAAAGCACATACGCGAGGCCGATCCGTACCTGGACGCGACCGTGCGCTATACGTTCCCGTCCACGGTCACGATCACGGTGAGCAAGCGCGACGAGGCGGCATGCGTCCGATGGGGTCCGCAGAACGAGTATCTTGCGATCATCGACGAAAACGGCACGGTGCTGAACGCCGCGGCGGAGAGCGCGAACGGGCTTTTGATCGCCGACGGCATGAGCATTTCAAGCGCGGTCAACGGCGCGCGGCTCGGCGATTCGAGCGACATCCAGGTCGCCGCGTTGGTCCGACTTTTAACGAAACTCAAGGAGCTCGGCCTTTTGGAGCGTACGCCGCGCATCAACCGGATCGACATGACGGAACTGATGCAGATCCGCATGTACGTCGAGGGCAGCCCCTACACGATCGAGGTCGGCGATACGTCGAACCTCGAAACAAAGCTCATGCTTTTACAAAAGCATTGGGCGGAGATCATGGACGAGGCGTCGTCATTCATCCGGCAGGGCTATTCCACCGCAACGGTATACCTGTACAGCAAGGGCGGCGTAAACATCTCGCCGTACGAGGCGGGGCACGTCATTGCAACGCCGACGCCGCCGGCTTCGCCTTCCGCGTCGCCGAACGGCGAAACAGGCGAACAGCCGGAGGAATCCCCGGGCGATCAGCCGGAGGAGACCCCGGACAATGGGGTCTATACGACCGCGCCGCAGGTGACGCCGATGCCGCACCAGGACGACCCGTTTACCGGTTGAGGGCATGAAACGCCCTCAGCGATATAAATCCCTGCGGGATTTGCGATATGCTCCTTCGGAGAACGATATGTTCTCAACACGATATGCCCCGCGGGGGCACAGGGATTTGTATCATATCGTGCGGCTGCACAGCATGCCGTATATCGTATCTGCGAAGCAGATATATCGCGCGGCTTGCCGCATATCGTAAAAATGAAAACCGCTGAACCTCAGGGACGGGCATTGCCCGTCCGTTTTTGTACAAAAAAAGGAGCTCCTTCGAGCTCCGTGCTAAACGGTCGTTGTGACTCTAATTGTTACTTACTCTGCGCAGTAGGGCAGCAGAGCCATGATCCGCGCGCGCTTGATCGCGACCGCGAGATCGCGCTGATGCTCGGCGCACACGCCGGACATGCGGCGGGGCATGATCTTTCCGCTCTCGGAAATGAAGCCCTGCAGCTTTTTGATGTCCTTATAATCGATGGATGTGGCCTTCTCAACGCAGAAACGGCAAACTTTGCGTCTGCTTCTCGGACGACGGGGACGCAGTTTACGATCTTCCATGTGATGCCTCCTGAAATTGATGAATTAAAACGGTAAATCGTCGGAATTGATGTCGGTGAATCCGGCAAGATCCTGTGCAGGCGCCTGGGGACGCGGTGCGGAATAACCGCTGCCGGAATCCTCGGTGCTCTTCGGCGTCAGGAACTCGACTTCATCTGCCGAAACATCAAGCGACATACGGGTCGTGCCGTCCTTCGCTTCGTAGGTGCGCGCCTGCAGCTCGCCGATGACGGCGACCTTGCGTCCCTTAGAAAGGTAACGCGCGCAGGTGTCGCCCAGCTGCCGCCAGGCATTGATGCGGAAAAAGTCCGTTTGTCTTTCACCGCTCTGGTTTGCGAAGCGCCGGTTGACGGCGATCGTGAAGGTGCAGATGGTCACGCCGCTGGGCGTGCTGCGCACTTCGGGGTCGTGGGTCAGGTTGCCGATCAAAGTAATCTTGTTCATGCTTTCGATTTCCTCCGTTCTTTCGTGCTGTTACTTTGTGGGTTATGCTTCCTTGCGAGTGACCATGTAGCGCATGAGCCGTTCATCGTTGCGCATGTTGCGCTCCAGCTCACGGGGCAGTTCCGGATTCGCGTTGAAGACGACCAGAACATAATAGCCCTCGGTCTTGTAGTCGATCGGGTATGCCAGGCGACGCTTGCCCCAAACCTCGGTCTTCTCGATCTCGCCGCCGTTTGCGGTGATAATGTCGGCAAACTTATCCATGACGACCTTATCCGCTTCTTCATCAAGCTCGGGCGTGATCACGTACAAAACTTCGTACTGATTCATGTATTTCACCTCCTTGTGGACTTGTGGCCTTCTTATGAAGGCAAGAAGGACCGTTAGCTTTCGTACTATATCACATCTGTTTCGAGATTGCAAGCACTATTTTCCCGTTGTAACCGGGAAATTTCTGTGATACAATACAACCATGACAGAAAAAGAGCTGTATGACCGTACAAACGCCCGGACGCTGTCCGGGGCATACCTTCTGGAAGGCGCGGAGGAGCTGACCAAGCAGCAGGCGATCGACCGCGTCACGGCGCTGCTGGACCCCGGCTTTATCGACCTGAACCTGAAAAGGCAGAAGGAGCCGGACGTTTCCGCCGTGCTCGACGCCGTGCACGCCGTACCGGTATTCGACGCGCTGTGCGTCACGATTTTCACCGATTTCGACGACGCTGCGCTCTATGAAGGGCTTGAAACGCGCAAAGCGCTCGACGCGCTCTTTGCGTCCTCCGACGCGATCACGCTGTTTGTGCGGCGCGGCAGCGCAAAGGAAACGGATTTTATTCGCCTATTCAGGGAAAAGGGCCGCGTCGTTTCGTTCGAGCCGTTTTCCGAGGACCGCGCGCGGGAGATGTGCATGCGGCTCTGCGCGAAGCGCGGCGTGCGGCTCGACCGCCCCGAAGCGTTTCAGCTTGTCGACATGGTCGGCACGGACGCGTACCGGCTGCAGAACGAGATATCGAAGCTCTGCGACTACGTCGGCAGCGGCGGCACGGTCACGCGGGACGTGCTGAAGGCGGTCGTCACGCCGTCGGTCGAGTACGAGATCTTTCCGATGCTGAACGCACTTTTGGCCGGCAACAAAAAGACCGCCATGCGCATGCTGACCGAAGCGATTCATGACGGGCAGGAAAACCCGCTGCGCGTCGCGACATTCCTCGAAGGGCGCCTGAAGCAGATGCTGATCGCAAAGGAGCTGCTCGAAGAAAAGCGTCCGCGTCCGGAGATATTGAAAACGCTCGGCGTCAGCCCGAAAGCGGCGGAGATGACGGTCAAAAACGCGCAAAAGTTCCCGCTCGACCGGCTGAAAGCCGCCGTCGCCGCTTTTGCCTGCATCAACGCGGACATGAAGCAGGGCCTTATGAACGAATCCGACGCCCTGATCCTCGCGATCTATAAAAGCTTTTGAACCGATCAAAACATAAGGCACAGCCGCGACGCTGTGCCCTGTTTGTTCCCTTGTCTTACTCGTTCAGTTCAGCATGGTTCCTTTTCAGAAAAGCGAGATCGTTTCCGTAACGGGAGGCGGTTTCTTCGTCGTTCTCGAGAAACAGTTCATACAACTCCGGCGGGATCTTCGAAGGGCTCACCCGTTCGTAAACGGTGAGGTTCCACGAATGTTTGCACTTTTTGCAGCGATAGATCAGCCAGACGTCGATCCGGCTGCCGTTTGCGTTGACGCGAAATCGGCCGCTGTTTAAAAATTCCTGTTTCTTTCCGCAGCCCCCGCAGCGATGGTATACCCGGATCGAAGAGGGCTTACGTTCCACGTTCCGGGTCCGATTCCTTCATTTTGCGGAGGATCCGCTGAATGGATTTATCCGAAATCGAATACTTCCGTGCAAGCGCATGAACCGGCATGCCGGTCCGAAACGCCGCATAGATCTCCCGGTTTCGCTCCAGAAGAACGGATCGGGTCTTTGTCTCGCTTCCCCAGGGCTTTTTCTGCACGCTGGGGATATAGATTGCTTTTCCGTCTACATACTGCTGAATCGTCTGGATCAATTCCTTCGGCAGAACGTCCTCTGCCCTGATATAGCTCATCTTGTCCTCCAATCTTGATTTGCAGGATTCGTCTGAGCTTACGATTCATGTATTTAAGCTCAGACTACTGAGCCGTTACATACCTTTTTCTCATAAAGGAACTCCTTTCCCGGTTTTCTCAAGTATCAGTATAAACGAACGCGTCCGATTTTTCCACCTCATATTTGCTTATAAATGTTTTGGTTCCCGTAAAAAAGGCACAGCCGTTTCGGCTGTGCCTGAAATGCTCCTTCAAAGCTTTGCGGGCCGTTCTGCGATCTTTTCGATGAGGTCGACGCCGGAATACACCCGCATACGCGCTCCCTCAGTTGAGATGATACAGTTCGCTGTATTTCTTCGTCAGATAGTCCGTGTAATACGTCGGGTCGAACGGCGCGCCGAAGACCTCCTCCATCATGGCGACCGGCTCCTTCATGCAGCCGAAGCGATAGATCTTGTCCGTGAGCCATTCCACGATGGGCTTCAGGTTTCCTTCGCGGACGTTCGTCCACACGTCGATGTCCTGCTCCATGCGCTTGATCATCTGCGCGCCGTACGCGCTGCCGAGCGCATAGGAGGGGAAGTAGCCGAACAATCCGCCCGCCCAATGCGAATCCTGCAGCACGCCGCGGCGGTCGTCCGGCACGTCGATGCCGAGGTATTCCTTATACATGCGGTTCCACTCCGCGGGCAGGTCCTTCACCTCGAGATCGCCGTTAAAGAGCCGCTTTTCGAGCTCGTAGCGCACCATGACGTGCAGCGAATACGTGAGCTCGTCCGCTTCGGTGCGGATGAGCGACGGCTCTGCCTTGTTCACCGCAACGTAGAATTCGTGCGCGGTGACGTTTTTGAGCTGTTCGGGGAAGATCTCTTGCATCTTCGGAAAGATCGCTTCGATGAACGGCTCGCTTCTGCCGATGATGTTTTCAAAGAAGCGCGACTGGCACTCGTGTACGCTCATCGAAACGCCGCCGCCGATCGGAAGCTTTGCGATCTCATCGGCGATATTGCGCTCATAGGTCGCGTGACCGCCCTCGTGGATGACGCTGTACATCGACGCCTCGACCGCGTCCTCGTGGTAGTGCGTGGTGATACGGACGTCGTATTTGGTGAAGCTCGTGGTGAACGGGTGCTCTGTTTCGCCGATGACGCAGTAGTTTCTGTCAAGCCCCAGCACGTCCATCAGGTAGTCCGAAAAGACCCGCTGATCGGCGGTCGGGTAGTGCGTGTGCAGAAAACCGACGTCCGGCTGTTCTTTGATTTTGGCAATGACCGGCACGAGCCGTTCGCGTACGGCTTTGAAGAACCTGTCGAGCGTCGCGGTGTTCAGCCCCTTTTCGTAACCGTCCAGCATCGTGTCGTAGACCGGCGCGTCGGGCTTATAATACTTTGCGAAGCGCTTCTGCGCCGCGACGAGTTTTTCGAGATGCGGGCGGAACATTTCAAAATCGCTCTTGATCTTCGCCTCGTGCCAGACCTGATCGGCGGTCGTCTGGTCGATCGTGTACTGCACGTACTCCTCCTTCGGGATGCAGGCGATGCGCGCATGCTCCTCCGTCGCAAGCTCCGCGGTGCGTACGATCGCGGGATCGACCTCGTCGCGGTGCGCAAGGATCTCCTGCTGCATCTCTTCGGTTTCCGGCGCGGTGACCATGTCGTACATGACTTCGGAAAGAACGCCGAACGTGCTGCCCACGACGGGACCTGCGCCCTTCGGCATGATCGTGTTCATGTCATAGCTCATCAGCCCCATTGCGTGCTCATACGCGCGAAGCTTTTCAAGGTACGTGCGATACTTCTCAACGGTTTCGCTGATCATAATCTATCTCCTTTCGGGTGTATCTTTCGGTTCTTCTTCAAAGATCACGACCGGATCGGGCGTTTCCTCGGGCTCTTCCGGCGCGGGTTCCGGCTTTTTCGCGGACGGTTTTCCGAACAGCACGAGGAGCGCAACGGAAAGCACGCCGAGCACGATCAGCGCAAGCGTGCGGCGCGCGTCGGACGCCTCTGCGCAGGCAAGCGGCAGGCACAGCAGAAGGCACGCCGCCAAAATCATCAAAACTCGTTTCATACAGATTCCTTTCATCAGCCGAACAGCCAGTTCAGCACGTCGTCAATATCCACGCCGCCGACGTCCCAGTCGCCGGTCCAGTCCTCGGTCCAGTCATCGTAGCCGCCGAACAGCCCGCCCCAGTCGCCCCAGTCGTAGCCGCCGGAATAATCGTCCCAGCCGCCCCAGTTCCCGAAATCGTAGTACGCGGTCTCGGTCTCCACCGAAACGAATTTTTTGAGCCAGTCGACGTACGTTTCGTCGATGCCAGCGTTTATAAATACGCGTCTCAGCTCGTCATAGAACGCCCGGTCGCCGTACGGCAGCGTCACCGAAAGCCCGGAGAGCGTCGTTTCGCCCGAGGTCGCGCCGTAGTATGCGATCGCCTGCTTGAGCGCCGCCGAAAGCGCGTCGGACTGCGTGGAGACAATGTTTGCGGAAAGGGACAGCATGTCGGTGATGTAGTAATCGTCAAGCGTCGCGTCGCCCTCGGTAAACCACTCGGAAATCGGGCGGAGAATACGCGGATGGACGCGGCCCGTCGATTCGCGGAGCTGGCTGTAGTTTCTGGACAAAAGCGTTTCTTCGTTCGCGTAGGCGAACTCGACCCACGCGGGGTAGAGGAGCGTCAGGTACGATTCGTCGATCAGCGCAAGCGTCATACCGTCGTCCTCGTCGGCGCGCCGTTCGGCATAGCGGATCGAATCGTCGATCGCGACCTTCGCAAGCGCCTCTGTGTCGATCGCGGGATCGTTCGCAAGCGCGGAGAGCCACCCTTCGTGCGACCAGCCGCAGCCGGGCTCAAAGTCTTCAGAGAGAAGCGTATAGTCGCAGTAATCGTACAGCGCGCAGCACACCTCAAGCGACGACATCAGGCAGCAGTCCATGCCGATCATGTCAAAGTATACGCCGCCGTCCGAAAGCGCCGTCTGCATCTCGTCGATCGTCAGCGTCGCCGTATAGGGCTGGAATTCGTCGTAGCCGAAGCCATAGACCGGTCCGCCGCCGTGGTCCCAAAGGAGCAGGATATAGCGGTCCGCGGGGCAGGTTTCTGCGCCCCAGCGAATGAAATCGGACAGCGTTGAGGGGATCGTCGTGTCAAGCTGCGGAAGCGTTCCGTCTAAAAGCTTCAGCCCGCTTTCCGTCACCCGGTAGCGCTCGGAACGGCGCGAAGAGATGCCGAAGCGCTTGTCCCACTTCTTCGTGCCGACCGTTTCAAGAAGGATGTTGACGCGGTCGCTCTTTTTGGCGCGGACCATTTCGGCAAGATCGTCTGACGCCTCGCCGTATTCGGATTCGAGATCGGAGCCGTTCATCAGCACGAGCACGGTCACCGTGTCCGTTCCGTCGTTTTTAAGCTGTACCTGATGCGGCCGCACCCACGCGGACGGATCGCTCGGCGCCTGCGTTGCAGCGGGATGCTCGTCGTCGAACGGGGAAAGGGACTCAGAAGCGGTAGGGGCAAGCGTTTCGGGCACGGCGGTCGGCGCTTGCGTTGCAGGCGGCGCGGTTTCCAAGGCGACGCTCGGCTCGTCGGTTTCAAGCCACGCGTCGCTGTGGTCGGGAAGCCACTCGAATTCGCTGCACGAAGGCATGCACCCGTCCCATCCGAGGCAGGCGCGGAAGGTGCAAAGACAGGTGCAGACCGTGCCGAACAGCGCGACAAGCACGGCGATCACAACGACCGCCACGATCAGCGCGACAAGCTTTCCGTTTTTATTGTTTCGCTCCATGCCCGATCTCCTTTCTCAAAGTGTTATCAGCATACCACAAACGCCGCCGGATTGCAATCGGCGTCACCCGCGCAGGCGGTAAAACGGAATACGCAGATACAGCCCGCCGAGCTTCTTTGCGTACGGATCGTGCGCGGTGCGCCGATACACCCGGTCGATCCCGAAAAAGTAACGGAACATCATCCGCTGCGAAAGCCGGTACACGTCGCCTTTGTCAATCTCGATCGAAAAGCACTTTTTTTCGATCACGCCCTTTTTGAACAGCAGCGTGGTCACGTGCCGCGTGCGGCGCAAGCCCTTTACGCAAAGGTACGCGTTCAGATGATACATGAGCTCAAACGTCATGCAGCGGACGGAGAACAGAAACGCCTCCGAAAACCGCTTCCGGTACGCTTTCGAAAGCGTTTCAGCGACGAACGCACAAAGCCGCCGAGACCCCAGAGCGCGCGAAAGCGTCGCCCATCCGTCCGGGTCCAAGGACAGATCGACGCGAAAGCCCTCCGGCAATACCTCCGTACAGCGGAGCAGCAGCTTTTTTGCGTTCTTTGCTTCCGATTCATTCAATCGTTTCATACCGTTATGGTAGCATATTTGCCGCTTTTTCGCAACAAAAAACGACTCCCTTGCGGGAGCCGTTCTTTTGTCGATTGGTTTCTTATTCCGCCTTGGGTGCGCCCATCGGGCAGACCTCTGCGCAGTTGCCGCACTCGATGCAAAGATCGGGGTTGATCTCGTACTTGCCGTCACCCTCAGAGATCGCCTCTACCGGGCACTCTGCCGCGCATGCGCCGCAGGAGATGCATTCATCCGTAATTTTGTATGCCATTGTTTGTACCTCCTCATTAAGATTTCACCCTCATTATAA
>JAFZIH010000052.1 GCA_017554455.1 Clostridia bacterium
GATGTTGAGCAAGCTGAGCACGAACGAGTACAGCGTTTTCTGCAGAAACAGCGACGCGGTCCGCGTGATATTGCCGATGACCCTGCGCCCCTCCGCGACCACGGCGGGCAGGGAATTGAAATCCTTGTTCAGCAGCACGATCTGCGCGGCATGCTCGGTCGCCTCCGCGCCGCCCGCCACCGCAATGGAACAGTCCGCCGCCTTCAATGCCGGAATATCGTTGACGCCGTCGCCGGTCATGGCGACGTGATGTCCCTCCGCCTTCAAAGCTTGTATCAGGATCCGCTTCCTATCCGGCGTCAGCCGCCCGAAAATCACGTTGTCCTTTGCCGCGGCGCGAAGTTCCTCATCTGTCAATTCCGCGCAATCCACGTATTTTTCGCAGTCTCTGAGCCCAAGCGCACGCGCGGCTTTGGCGACGGTGCGCGGATCGTCGCCGCTCATGATGCGTACCGAAACGCCTTCGTTTTGAAACCATTCGAGTGTTTCCTTCGCGTCCGGGCGAAGCGTTTCACGAAGCAGCATCAATCCGAGAAGCCGCGTGACCGGCGGCAGATTTTCGCCTTTGATCTCCCCGTCCGCTTCCGCAAGCAGCAGTACGCGGTATCCTTCCTCCGCCTCACGCTGCACTTTTGGGATCTCGTCCTCCGTTACGAACGACGGCGCGCCGAGGATCAGCGTTTTTCCGTTTTGGAACGATGCGGCGGATTTTTTGCGCGCCGAGGAGAACGGCAGGATCGCCGTCTTAGGCACAGATTTTCTTCCGATCGCCGCGGCGATCGCCTGCAGCGTACCGGAGCTTGCTTCAAACGCCGACAGAAACGCCGCCGTCTTTTCCCGAAGCTCCTCTTCCTCCGCGTCAAGCGGAACGAATCCGTCGAACGACATTTCGCCGGTCGTCAGCGTGCCCGTCTTATCCAGGCAGAGCACGTCCGCACGCGCGAGCGTTTCGATTCCGAACAGCTCCTGCACGAGCGTTTTGCGCCGTCCGAGTTTGACGACGCCGACCGTAAGCGCGACGGAGGTCAAAAGGATCAATCCCTCCGGGATCATGCCGATCATGGCGGCGACCGCTTTCGGCACCGCGTCGGCGATCGGCGATTTCAGCAAAAAGTATTCTTCGAGAAACAGGATGACGCCGATCGGAACGAGCAGCTTGCTGACGAGGGAAACGAGTTTGTTGAGCTCGGTCATCAATCCGGACCGCGGCGAACGGATGCGCTTTGCGTCGCGCATCAGCCGCGCGGCGTACGCCTGATCGCCGACCGCAATGAGCTGCGCCGTGACCCGTCCTTCGGTCAGAAAGCTTCCCGACATCAAAAGCTCGCCGGGCTTATGCGCGACCGGCTCGCTCTCGCCGGTCAAAAGCGATTCGTCCGCGGCGCAGATCCCCTCCGTGATCACAGCATCCGCCGGGATCTGATCGCCCGTGCGGAAGATTGCGAGATCGCCGAGCACAAGCTCGTCCGGCGGGCATTTCCGCTCCCTGCCGTCGCGGATGACGCGGGCGGTTCGAACGTCCAGAAGGCGAAGCTTATTGAGCGTGGCGCGGGCGCGCAGTTCCTGGATCGTACCGATCAGCGTGTTGGAGAACACCACGCCCAAAAAAAGCATATTGCGCCAGGATCCGACCAACGCGAGGCATGCAGCGAGCGCAAAATTCAGAAGATTGAACAGCGTGAAGAGATTGTCCGAAAAGATCCGTGCAGCGCTCTTGGAGGGCTGCGCCGATTGCCGGTTGCCGTTTCCCGATGCGGCGCGCTTCGCTGCCTCGACAGACGACAATCCCTCCGGCGGCGTCATGACCGTTCCTTCGGGCGGCGCCGTCGGGATCCGCAGCGCGGCGGGATCCGTTTTTTGTTTGTTCCGGTATCTTTTCATGCGTTCTTCCTTTTACGTTGCTTACAGTATAATACACCTTCCCGAAAAAAACAACGCCGACGCGCGTATCGTTGCGTCGAAAAAGGGCGATGGACTCCATCCGACGGCTGCGCGGATTTTCGCAAATTCCGGATAAAAAGCCGATTTGGGTCTTTCAAATCGCAGCGGCACGTGGTATGATATAAAACAGAATACGGGGGATCCCGTAAAAGAAGGAGGATGCACATGGTAATTCAGAAACCGGCCGTTGCCGGCACGGTGGAATCCAGCGACGCGCTCGTTTCGGTCGAGCCGGGAGACGGCAAGATCGAACTGACGCTGACCTCAAGTGTGATGAATCAGTACGGACGTCAGATCCGCGATACCGTACTGGAAACGCTTGAACGGCTGGACGTCAAGAGCGTCAAGATCAACATTGTGGACAAGGGCGCATTGGACTGCACGCTGAAAGCGCGCGTGGAATGTGCGGTGTTCAGAAGCAGCGACGCGTCCGAAAAGGACATTCCGTGGGGAGGTGTCATCAGATGATCCCGAGACCGAAACCCGAACGGTTCCGCCTGCGCCGGACCATGATCTTCATGAGCGCGCAGAAGCCGGGTCTCATCAAGGACGCCTACATCTACGGCGTCGACAGCATCATGCTCGACCTTGAGGACGCCGTCGCCGAGAATCAGAAGGACGCGGCGCGTTTCTCGCTGTACCATGCCCTGAAGACGATCGACTACGGCGATACCGAGGTCATCGTCCGCATCAACGGGCTCGATACCCCGCATTGGCAGGAGGATATCCGCGTGTGCGTCGCGGGCGGCGCGGACGGCATCCGCATCGCGAAGTGCGAAAGCGCACAGGACGTCAAAACCGTCGAAGCGGCGGTCGAAGCGGCTGAAAAAGAATTCGGCGTCGAAGTCGGCAGAACGCTATTGATGGCTGCGCTCGAAAGCCCCAAGGGCATCCTGAACGCATATGAGATCTGCGCGGCGAGCGATCGTATGTTCGGCGTCGCGATCTCCGGCGGCGATTTCAGAAAGTGCATGCAGACCAAGCCCACCCCGGACGGCATCGATATGGTCGTCGCGCGCGGTCAGATGCTGATCGCGGCGCGCGCTGCGGGCGTGCAGTGCTTTGACACGGTCTTCACAAACCTCGACGACATGGCGGGCTACGAAGCCGAAGTACGTCAGAACAAGGCGATGGGCTTCGACGGCAAGAGCCTCATTAACCCGAAGCAGATCCGTCTCGTGCATGAGATCTTTGCTCCGACCGAAAAGGAGATCCTGCAGGCGGAAAAGATCGTGCGCGCCTATCGTGAACAGAGCGCGGCGGGCGTCGGCGTCTTCACTGTCGACGGCAAGATGATCGATATCGCATTCATTCCCGGTGCGGAGCGCACCTTGAAGCTCGCCCGTGCCTGCGGACTTTGGGAGGGGGATCTGGTATGAAAAATTACGTCGGAAGAGATATCCCGGACTACCTGCTCATTAACGGCAAGGAAGTCTATCAGGGCAAGAATTACATGGACGGCAAGTACATCCAGAAGGCCTCGCCGCGTACCCGCCGTTATGAAAAGCCGCAGGAGAGCAAGATCGTCGAAACGCTCGCGGACGCGCTCCGTCTGTGCGGTGCAAAGAGCGGCATGACGTTCTCCTTCCATCACCATCTGCGCGACGGCGACTTCGTGGTCAACATGGTCATGAAAGCGGCGATCGAAGAACTCGGGCTCGACAATCTCACCATCGCGGCGACGAGCTTGGGCGCGGCGCACGATCCGGTTGCGGAATACATCACCGAGGGCAAGGTCGTCGGCATCCAGACAAGCGGCATCCGCGGTAAGATCGGCGAAGTCGTCTCGGCCGGGAAGCTGAAGACCCCCGCGATCGTCAGAAGCCACGGCGGCCGTCCCCGCGCCATCGAAGGCGGCGAAGTTCATATCGACATCGCATTCGTTGCGGCGCCGACAAGTGACTGCGTCGGCAACTGCCGCGGCATCGGCGGAAAATCGAACTGCGGTTCTCTGGGCTACGCCATGACCGACGCAAAGTACGCGGATCACGTGGTCGTCGTCACCGACTGCCTCGTGGACTTCCCGAACATGCCGGCGTCCGTCGAAGCGATCGACGTTGACGCGGTCGTGGTCGTCGATTCGATCGGCAATCCGAAGAAGATCGCTTCCGCTGCGGCACGTATCTCGCAGAACCCGCGCGACCTGATGATGGCGGAAAACGTTGCGAAGGTCATTGCGGCGACGCCGTACTTCAAGGAGGGCTTCTCGTTCCAGACCGGCGTCGGCGGTCCGAGCTTAGCGGCAAATCTGTTCCTCGAAAAATACATGGACGAACGCGGCATCAAGATGGGTTGGGCGATCGGCGGCATCTGCGGTCCGATGGTCGAAATGCTGAAAAAAGGCAAGGTCGGCAAGGTCATCGACGTGCAGGACTTCGACCTCGACGCGGTCAACTCCATCAATCAAACGCCGAACCACTTTGAAATGAGCGCAAGCCAGTACGCAAACCCCGCGAACAAAGGTGCGTTCGTCAACAAGCTTGACTTCGTCGTGCTCGCGGCGCTTGAGATCGACACCGGCTTCAACGTCAACGTGCTGACCGGCTCGGACGGCGTTTTGCGCGGCGCGCCGGGCGGACATCCCGATACCGCGGCAGGCAGTAAATGCTGCATCATCGTGACCCCGTTGATCCGCGGCAGAATGGCGACCGTCTGCGAACACGTCGTGACCGTCACCACGCCGGGCGACTGCGTGGACGTGCTTGTCACCGACTACGGCATCGCGGTCAATCCCCTGCGTCCGGATCTCATCGAATGCCTCGACAACGCCGGCATTCCGCATGTTTCCATCGAATCGCTCAAGGAAAAGGCGTATTCGCTGGTCGGCCGTCCCGACGACCTCCAATGGGAGGACAAGGTCGTCGCGATCCTCGAAGCGCGCGACGGCACGATTCTCGACGTCGTGAGAAAGATCAAGCCGTTTACGCTTGAATAATGCTGTTTCTGATCCCGGGAAGATTCCCTCTCCCCGGGATCGTTTCATTCCGCTACGAATATAATAGAGGAGGGTAATTATGGGCAACTTTTTCACCGCCGTCTGGGGATTCATGCAGGGCGACGTGTTCGTCGGCATCCTCGGACTTCTGACCATTGCGGCGATCGTTCTCGTTCTGTTCAAGAGCAAGATGCAGCCCGCGTTCGCGTTCATCGTCTTCCCGGCGATCCTCGCGCTCGTTCTGGTGCTGCTCGGCCGCTATTCCTTCGACGACATCGCGACGATGATCAAATCCGGCTTCTCAAGCACCGGTCCGACCGCCGCGCTGTTCGTGTTCTCGGTGCTGTACTTCGGTATCATGACCGACGCCGGCATGTTTGACGTCATCATCGGAAAGCTCATGAAGCTGGTCGGCGACAACGTTATCGGCGTCTGCATCGTGACCGCCGTCATCGCGCTCGTCGGGCATCTCGACGGCGGCGGCGCGTCCACGTTCTGCATCGTCATCCCCGCCATGCTGCCGGTCTACAAGCGCATGCATATGCGTCCGACGACGCTTCTCAGGATCGCGGTCCTCGCGATGGGCGTTCTGAACCTGATGCCGTGGGCGGGGCCGACGATGCGCGCGGCGTCCGTCATGGGCATGGAGGCAGGCGCTCTCTGGAAGACGATCCTGCCGATCCAGATCTTCGGTATCGTGCTCGCGCTGGTCCACGCGGTCATTTCCGGTCTCCTTGAAAAGCGCCGCGGCGCAGGTCTGCACGGCAAGCTTGCCGAGCAGGAAGGCGAAGTCGATCTCAAGGAAGCGCTGCATGAACAGCAGGACAACGAGCTTGCGCGTCCGAAGCTGTTCATCGTGAACATCATTCTGACCCTGGCGATCATCGCCATGCTGATCTGGGACGTCTTCCCGAGCTACGTCCCGTTCATGATCGGCTGCGCTCTGGCACTGTTCATCAACTACGGCTTCAACGCCAAGACACACAAGAAGATCATCAACCTGCACGCCGGTCCCGCTCTCATGATGTGCTCCACGCTGATGGGCGCGGCGGTGCTGATGGGCGTTCTGACCACCAGCATCGGTTCGGACGGCAAGGCGATCTCCGCAAAGGTCATGGAACTGCCGCCCGACGCGATCCCGTCCGTCGTGCGCTGCCTTGCGAACATCGTCTCCTCGATCCTGCCGAAGGCGCTCGGTCAGCATTTGCCGCTCATCATCGGTATCCTGTCCGTGCCGCTGGCGCTTGCGTTTGATACCGACAGCTACTTCTACGGCATGCTGCCGGTCATGATCGGCATCGGTCAGGCGTTCGGCGTCAACGCGCTGCCGATCGCGGTCGCAATGGTCGTCTGCCGCAACTGCGCAACGTTCATCAGCCCGATGGTCCCCGCAACGCTCCTCGGCACCGGTCTTGCCGAAGTCGAGATCAAGGACCACATCAAGGCGAGCTTCCTCTACGTCTGGATCTTCTCGATCCTGTGCATGCTCTTTGCCGCGATCTGCGGTATCATGCCGCTGTGATCCAAAACACGCAAAAATGCGCCCGCAAGCCGCGGGCGCATTTCGTTTTCCTTTGTCAGTCTATCTTTTCAAACATGTCCTTGCCTACGCCGCAGATCGGGCAGCACCAATCGTCGGGCAGGTCGGTAAACGGGGTGCCGGGCGCGATGCCGCCGTCCGGATCGCCTTCCGCCGGGTCGTAGATATAGCCGCAGGGGCCGCACTGATACTTATCCATGTCATTTCCTCCTTGCATAATATCTGACTCCGATCTATCGACCGGTCATCATTCGATTGCCCAGACGACCGTAACGGTGTCCTCCGCCGTGATCTCCTCCGGCACGATCTCCGGCGCCGCGTTATCCGCGCACATCTTGCGCGCCGCGCCGGCATACAGGACCGGATGTACCGCGAACTCGTTTTCATCGATCGCGTAGCTGATATACCGGATCCCCTTTAGCTTCACTCCCGCCGCCGTGACCAGCGCTTCCGCCTTTGCCTTCGCGTCGGCGACCGCCATACCGATCAGCGCGTTCTTTGCCGCCTCGCGATCCTTTACCGTGTAGGTGATGCGGATCTCGGGCGTCAGCGCCGTTTCCGTGATCGCGCCGAGCACCTGCCCGAGCCGTTCGTTCTCCCACGGAAACTCGATCAAAAGCTCGTGGCGGAAGCGGTATCCGACCAGACGCTGCCGATAGACGCCGTCCTCCTGATAACCCTCGTATTCCGTCCGCACGTTGAAGTTCCGCGTTTTGAGATCCTCGCGCGCAAAGCCGATCGCCCCGATCGCGCTGCGGAGCGTTTCCGTATCGGCGGCGGAACGGCGCAGCGTCTCCGCATAATCGCGTTCCACACCTTCCAGCGTCATCGTGATTTGCACGGTATCGGGCTTTATGCGGATCATGCCGCGTCCCGTCACGCGCAGCGTTCTGCATTCGTTCATGGCGTTCTCCCTTCGCAGTCTTCAGATTGATTATACCCTTTGAAACCGTGCCCGTCAATCCGTAACCGTTCCATGCTCTCCGCGTTCGGCGAAATCCTCCTCGATCCGCTTTTTCCAATTCGCCGCAAGCGGCTTTCCTTCGCGCACGCAGCCGATCGTTTCACTGACGACTTCGAAGTTCAGCGCGGTACCCTTTGCGTCGCATTCGTACCGCACGGCGCGATCCTCGCGGATGCCGAACCGGCGCGCGGCCGAGATCGCGTCCATGTTCGCGCCGAGGAACAGAAATTCCCAGCCAAAGCGCTCGCGCTGCCGTTCAACCATGCGGCGGACCTCGTCGTAGGTGTAGCGGCGGCTTGCGTTTTCCATGCCGTCCGTGGTGATGACGAAGACCGTTTTGGCGGGGCGATCCTCCTCGCGGGCGTACTTGTGCACGTTGCCGATGTGATGGATCGCGTCGCCGATCGCGTCCA
>JAFZIH010000053.1 GCA_017554455.1 Clostridia bacterium
CGTTGGCAAGGTAGACCTGCCCGAATGACCGCCCGACCTATCCGGCGCAATGCGCAAACGCCGGATAGGAACGGCAAAATTTTTTACACTTCTACTACTTCTTTATCACACATCAGCAAACGCGCCGGGTTTATCTTACTTATTTCAAGCGGAAAACCAATGCATCCTCATCCAGCACGTCGCTTGCGGGAAGGTACAGCCGCGTCGCGTCCTCCGCAAGGCGGAAATTGTGGAGGATCAGCAGCACGCCGTCATAGCCCTTCGGCACCTGTACGCCTTCCTCCCAGGTAAAGCGAAGCTCCTGCCCATACCAGTCGTTTTCAACGGTCTCGCCGGTCTTCTGCCAGCATTTGACGCGCATGCCGTACCAGTCGGCGGCAAACGTGCGCATGCCGTTTTCGTCCGCGTGTCCGGTGATGGAATTGTCAAGAATATAATAGTCGCCGAAGGTGTACGCGCTCTGCGCGCCGTGATTTTGCGCGTCCTCGCCGGAGAAGACCAGTCGGACGGTCGCAATATGCCATTCGTAACCCTCTCGCGCGGGGAAAACGTCGTCGCCGTCGATCACGCGATAGTCCGTGATCTCGGCGGTGCCGGTCACGTCGACGGTACGGTCCGTACTGGACGCGGTCGTGTAAGGCACGGGTTCGCCGATCGAAAGCTCCCGATACGTCCGTCCCGCAAGCGCCGGGGTCAGCGGTTCGCCGAAAGTTTCGCCGCAGCGCGTACAGGTCGACGGCGTCTGATAGGTCGCATCGACCGTGACGTGTCCGAGCGGTTCGCCCTGCATCATGCCGCAGCGCGCGCAGGTCTCGGGCTCGGTGCAGGTTGCGGGAAGCCATTCGTGCCCGAGCGCGTCGGCGTGATGCTCGCCGCAGCGCAGGCAGACCGAGGGTTCGGTGCAGGTCGCTTCGCTGTAAACGTGACCGAGCGGCTCGCCGTGCGATTCGCCGCAGCGCTCGCAAATTTCCGGTTCGGTGCAGGTCGCCGGCGAATACACGTGATTGCCGAATACGCAGGTAGAATAGATCAGAAACAACAGCACGCCGATCGCCGACGCGCCGATCACGACGCCTGCCCATAACAGAAATCGCTTCATGGAATTCTCCCTTCTCTCCGCAATGCCCGTTTAGTGTATCATACGCAGTCCAGGAATGCAAGTATACATTGCAGTAGGCGCCTCGCCGCAATTCGCCCGAAAAACAAAAAATCCCCGGAGAGGGGAAAGATCGGAATTTCAACAGACTGAATCATTACGTCGCATGGAACAGCGCCAGCGCGAAGAACGCCACCGGCAGGGCAAAGCAGAAGCTGTCGATGCGGTCGATGACGCCGCCGTGCCCCGGCAGCAGATCCGAAAAGTCCTTGATGCCCGCCTGCCGCTTGATCATGGAGGCGGTAAGATCGCCGAGCTGTCCCGCGATCGTGCAGAAGAACGCCGTGACGACGTACACGTACCACGGGATCGGCGCGAAGTCCTTCAGGATCACCCAAATGAGCAGACTGAGCGCGGTGCCGGACAGCGTTCCCGCGAGCGAGCCCTCGACGGTCTTGTGCGGGCTGATCGACGGGCAGAGCTTATGCCGCCCGAACGCGCGGCCGAAAAAGTACGCGAACGTGTCGCAGCCCGCGGCGGAAATCAGCGTGATGAGCAGCACGGGCCAGAAGATCGTTTCCGGCTGCACGGAAAGATACGCGTAGCCCAATAGGAACAGCGTCGGATACAGGCAGACGATGCAGGAGCCGAGCACGTCGCGCATGGAGGTCTTTTTAAACAGCGCGGCAAGCAGCGCCAGCATGATGACAATGCTTGCGGCGGTGATATAGAACACGGTCTCGTCCCGGAAATAAAACAGCACGCACATCGCGCCCGCCAGCGCCCGCGCCATCCACGGCGAGGTCAGAAAGCCCATATGGTTCAGCGCGTCGGACATTTCGCGCGCGGCAAACCAGATGAACACATAGAAAAAGCAGAGCCGCGCAACCGGTCCGAGGTACATGCATACCCCTAAAAGCGCGAGCAGGGAAAGCCCCGTCACGATGCGTACCGCCGTGCCGCTTTTTTTCATGCCGCTTCCTCCCTTCGCCGGATTTTTAACAGTATACCACGCTTTCCGTTATTTGTCAGCTTTTTTCTGCGGTTCCTCGCAATGCCCTTTCTCGGAGCAGCCCGCGCAGTCCACGCAGCAGCTTCCGCGCTTTTTGCGGCGAACGGCGAAAAACGCCGCGACCGCGACGATCAGCATCACAACGCCCAAGATGATCCCGTCGACGGTTTTCATAGCTTTAATCCTCCGCCGATGAAATGCACGAGAAACGCGACCACCCACGCGACCGCACACTGGAACAGCACGACGAGTGTCGCCCAACCACGCCCGAGCTCGCGCCGGATCGCGGCGATCGCCGCCACGCACGGCGTATAGAGAAGGCAGAACACGAGAAACGACAGCGCGGCAAGCGGCGTTAAGCTCCCGAGTACCGCGGCCTCCGAGCCGAACAGGACGTTGACCGTGGAGACCACGCTCTCCTTTGCCATAAAGCCCGCGATGAGCGCCGTGGACATGCGCCAGTCGCCGAAGCCGAGGGGCTTGAAGATCGGCGCGATAAAGCCCGCGACGACGGCGAGGATCGAATCGTGCTGATTCGATACCACGTTCAGCCGGAAATCGAACGTCTGCAGAAACCAGACGACGACGGTTGCGATCAGAATGACCGTGAACGCGCGGGAAAGAAAGTCCTTCGCTTTGTCCCACAGGAGCCGGAGCACGTTCTTCACGCCCGGCAGGCGGTAGTTCGGCAATTCCATGACGAACGGCACCGCCTCGCCCTTAAAGAGCGTGCCCTTCGAAAGAAGCGCAAAGAGAATGCCCGTGAGCATGCCGAGCACGTACAGCCCCACCATCACGAGCGCCGCGTAACGCGGGAAAAACGCCGCGGAGAAGAACGCGTAGATCGGCAGCTTTGCCGAGCAGCTCATAAACGGCGTCAAAAGGATCGTCAGCTTGCGGTCGCGGGCAGAGGGCAGCGTGCGGCTTGCCATGACGCCCGGCACGGTGCAGCCGAAGCCGATCAACATCGGCACGATGCTGCGGCCCGAAAGACCGATCTTGCGGAGCAGCTTATCCATGACGAACGCGACGCGCGCCATGTAGCCGGTGTCCTCCAAAAGCGAGAGGAAGAAGAACAGCACGATGATGATCGGAAGGAAGCTCAGTACGCTTCCGATGCCCGTAAAGATGCCGTCGATGATCAGCGAATGCAGCACGCGGCTGACGCCCCAAGCGGAAAGCGCGGAATCGACGAGGTTTGTCAGCGCGTCGATGCCCATTGCGAGCAGATTCTGCAGCCCCGCGCCGATCACGTGGAACGTCAGAAAGAACACAAGCCCCATGATCGCGAGGAACACCGGGATCGCGGTCCACTTGCCGGTGAGCACCTTGTCGATGCGGCGGCTCCGCCTGTGCTCCTTGCTTTCGTGCGGCTTAATAACCGCCTGATCGCACAGCTTTTTGATGAACGAGAACCGCATGTCGGCGATGGCGGCGGCGCGGTCCAGCCCGCGTTCCTCCTCCATCTGACAGATGATGTGCTCGACCATGTCGCGCTCGTTTTCGGTGAGCGCGAGCGCCTCGGTCACATACGGGTCGCCCTCGACGAGCTTGCTTGCCGCGAAGCGCAGGGGGATGCCTGCGGCTTTCGCGTGGTCCTCGATGAGGTGCATGATGCCGTGCAGGCAGCGGTGTACCGCGCCGCCGTGCGCGTCCTTGTCGCAGAAGTCGGTGCGCGTCGGCTTTTCCTGGTACTGCGCAACGTGCAGGGCGTGCGCGACGAGCTCGTCGACGCCCTCGTTCTTGGCCGCCGAGATCGGAATGACCGGAATTCCGAGGAGCGATTCCATGTCGTTGATGCGGATCGAGCCGCCGTTTCCGCGGACTTCGTCCATCATGTTCAGCGCAAGCACCATCGGCACGTCGAGCTCCATGAGCTGCATGGTGAGGTACAGGTTGCGCTCGATGTTCGTCGCGTCGACGATATTGATGATGCCCGTGGGCTTTTCGTCAAGAATGAACCGGCGGGAGACGCGCTCCTCGTCGGAATACGGGGACAGGGAATAGATGCCCGGAAGATCCGTGATCTCCGTGTTCGGGTTGTTGCGGATCGCGCCGCCCTTGCGGTCGACCGTTACGCCCGGGAAGTTGCCGACGTGCTGATTCGCGCCGGTCAGCTGATTGAAAAGCGTCGTCTTGCCGCAGTTCTGATTGCCCGCAAGCGCGAAGGTCAGCTTCGTACCCTTCTTGAGCGGCGTTTCGGTCTCCTTGATGTGGAACCGGCCCGTTTCGCCGAGGCCGGGGTGCTCGCGCATGCGCAGGTTTCTTGCCTTCGGCGCGGCGGGCGTTTCGTCGACGCGTCGGACGCCGATCTTTTCCGCGTCCGCGACGCGCAGCGTCAGTTCGTAGCCGTGGATGCGAAACTCCATCGGATCGCCCATCGGCGCAAGCTTTTCAAGCGTCATCCCCGCGCCGGGGATCACGCCCATGTCCAGAAAATGCTGTCTTAAAGCCCCTTCGCCGCCGACCGTTTCCACGATCGCGGATTCACCCGGCTTCAGTTCCCGCAGCGTCATACCGTTCTCCTCCGTAAATCCATCTGGGACCGGCAAAATTATACCGCAAGACGGGCACAGATGCAAGCGCTTATCCCGTCGAAATACAAAAACGCTTCCGGGGGGAAGCGTTTTGCACATACGGTTTTTTACGGATTGCCCGTCCCTGCGGTTGCGCCTGCGGAGGGGGAGGGGACCGGCTCGGTCGGCATGACCGGCGCGGTCGTTTCCGTCGGGGCGGCGCTCATCGTGGGCTGCGGCGTTATGATCGGCGCCGCGCTGACAGTCGGTTTTGCCGTCGGCGCTTTGGTCGGCATCGAGACGTTCCCGCTCGCGGAGCAGGTGCAGCCGGCAAGCGCCAGCAGAAGCGCAATCACCGGGATCAAAAAGAATCGTTTCATATGCGCATCTCCTTTCGGTTCTTTTTCGTTATTGTGCCCGACGCATGCCGCGCTATACCTTGCGGCGCGCGGAAAAATATGCTATACTGCGCGCATGAGAGCATGCCTTGAATTTGTCAAAACCGCATTGAACGAAATGCACGCAAGCCCGAACCGCGCGCTCGGGCAGAATTTCTGCGTCGACGGCGAACGGCTTAAAACCTGCGTCGAACGAATGGCGCTTGAAAAAAACGTGATCGAGATCGGACCGGGGCTCGGCGGACTCACGGAGCTTCTTCTGAACAAAGGCGTTTCGGTCACCGCGATCGAAAAGGACGCGGCGATGGCGGACTTTTTAGAGAAGTCGCTGCCGCATCCGAACCTTTCGGTCGAAACACTTGACGCGCAGAAATTCCGCTATGCAGAGGTCGAAAAGCCGTTTTCGGTCGTGGGCAATCTGCCGTACTATATCACGACACCGCTTTGCACGGCGGTTTTGAAGGCGCAGCCCGCGTCGTTTTACTGCATGGTGCAGAAGGAGGCGGCGGACCGCTTCTTTGCCGCGCCGAAGGACTGTAACTACGGACCGCTTTCGATTCTTGTACAGCTTTATTATGACGCGGAAACGCTTGCGCAATTCCCGCCGGACTGCTTTTATCCGAGCCCGGACGTGCAGTCGGTCTTTGTCGGCATGACGAAAAAAGCGGACGCGCCGGACGTCGATCCGAAAGCGCTGTTCGCGTTCTGCACGGGACTTTTGTCCATGCGGCGGAAGACGATCAAAAACAACCTCAAAGCATACAAAAACGCCGCAAACGCGCTGGAAACGCTCGGTATCAGCCCCGAGACCCGCGCGGAAACGCTTTCGCCGGAAACCTTCCTTGCGCTGTACCGCCTGCTCTGAATCCGGACAAAATTCCGGGAAAAAGATGCGCGAAAGTTCACAGGAAAAAAAGAGGAAACGGGCGAATGACGGCGTATATATAATTAGAATGATACAGAGTAATTACAATGACAGTATTCTATACCGTAAAAAGACAGAGGTTCTTCGAAAAACCTCTGTCTTTTGTCAATTATAATTACATCAATATAATTACAATGTCGATCGTAATTACAAAACGGCTGCGAAGATTTCCGTGATCTTCGGCAGCCGTTTCTTCATGTCATTCTGAGGAACGCATTCCTTTTATGTCATTCTGAGGAACGCAGTGACGAAGAATCTTGAGCGGAGCGACGAAGAATCTTGAACGCAGTGACGAAGAATCTTATAATTCTGCGGATACGCAAGATCCTTCGCTACGCAAGATCCTTCGGCTATGCAAGATCCTTCGCTTCGCAAGATCCTTCGCTTCGCAAGATCCTTCGCTTCGCAAGATCCTTCGCTTCGCTCAGGATGACACAGCGAGGGGGTATGCCTTTCTAAGGTGCGCACCATACGGTGCCATTCTGAGGAGCGCATCCCTTTGTGTCATTCTGAGGAGCGGAGCGACGAAGAATCTTGAGCGGAGCGACGAAGAATCTTGAACGCAGTGACGAAGAATCTTGAGCGGAGCGACGAAGAATTTTGGCATAGCCGAAGAATCTTATTACCAGTCTTTACTCAAATCATGCCAGTCGGGATTCATTGTTTCGACCAAGGCATTTTTCTTGCTGCGAAGCAGCCCCTTCAATTGCTTTTCACGTGTCAGGGCTGCGTAAACTTCCGATGTTTCCTCAAAGTAGACCAGTTTATGAACGTGATACTTTTTCGTGAATCCCTCATAAACGCCGTTTTTATGCTCGTATAATCGGCGAAGCAGGTTCCCGGTCACGCCGACGTACATGACCTTGTTATTCCAATTTGTGAGGATGTACACGTAATAATGATTCATAGAAGTGTTTCCTATGCTTCGCAAGATCCTTCGGCTATGCAAGATCCTTCGCTTCGCTCCGCTTATGCTCAGGATGACACATCAAGGTTGAGATGCTATTCTGAGGTGCGCACTAAACGGTGTCATTCTGAGGAGGCGCAGCCGACGAAGAATCTTGAGCGGAGCGACGAAGAATTCATATGATACTACACCTTATTATTCTTCCTCAATTCGGATTTCCGTGTTGTCGATGCCGGCTCTTGAAGCGCAAAAGCGACAGAGGTACTTATGCCCGGCGTCGAACGCATCCTCCACAGTGCCGGTAAATACGGTGGATCCCTGAAGCGCCTGACAGTCTTCAAACATGTGATACGTTTTTCCAAACCTCGTCCAATAAACGTCCTGCGTGATGATTTCGGTTGCCGCAGTCATTTCTTCAAGAGACATGGGATCCAGGTCTAAACCGAGGATACAGCCGAAGGACGAGATGAGCATCAGTATGATTGTACAGAAGGTCAATATTCTTTTCATGATCAGTATTCCTTTCTACTTATGCGTCTTTTCTCTGGCGCGCTTGTGGGCGCCGATCTGACCGGGCTTTAAGTCGCTCTTCCGTTGCTGCGGCTTTTCGCCCTTCAAAGCAAGGATCGCGTCCCTAAGCTTTGCCGCGGTCTCGAACTCAAGCTCGCGCGCCGCCTGCTGCATCTGCTCGGTGAGGATCGCGATGCGTTCGCGCTTCTGGTACTCGGTGAGCTGTTCCGGCGCTTCCTCCTCGTGCCGCGAGATGACGAGCGTGTCATAAACCTTCTTTTGAATGGTCTTCGGAACGATGCCGTGCTCGGCGTTGTATGCCATCTGCTTCGCTCTTCGGCGGGCGGTCTCGTCCATCGCGCGGCGCATCGACTGCGTGATCGTGTCGGCGTAGAGGATGACGCGGCCTTCGGCGTTTCTTGCTGCTCTGCCGATGGTCTGGATCAAGCTTGTTTCGCTTCGTAAGAAGCCCTCCTTATCCGCGTCGAGGATCGCGACAAGACCCACCTCCGGAAGATCGAGCCCCTCGCGCAAAAGGTTGATGCCGACGAGCGCGTCAAATTCGCCGAGCCGGAGATCGCGGATGATCTCCATGCGGTCCAGCGTATCGATGTCGCTGTGCATGTAGCGCACGCGCACGCCCATGCGGTCGAGGTATTCGGTCAGATCCTCCGCCATGCGCTTCGTGAGCGTCGTGATAAGCGTCCTAAAGCCCTTTTCCGCCTGCATGCGGACCTCACTCAGAAGGTCGTCGATCTGCCCTTTTACGGGGCGTACGGTGACCTCCGGGTCGACAAGTCCCGTCGGGCGGATGATCTGTTCGGCGACGACGTTTGCGCGGGAAAGCTCAAAGTTTGCGGGCGTTGCGGACACGCAGACGAGCTGCGGCACGCGCGCCATGAATTCGTCGAATTTCAGCGGGCGGTTGTCCCTCGCGCTCGGGAGCCGGAAGCCGTATTCGACAAGCGCGTCCTTGCGGGCGCGGTCTCCGCGGAACATGCCGCCGACCTGCGGCAGCGTGACGTGGCTTTCGTCGACGAACATCAGAAAGTCCTTCGGGAAATAATCCAAAAGCGTAAACGGCGGCTCGCCGGGTTTACGCCCGTCAAAGTAGCGGGAGTAGTTTTCGATGCCGCTGCAGAAGCCGATCTCCTGCATCATCTCGATGTCGTGCAGCACGCGGGAGCGGATGCGCTCGGCCTCCAGGGGGCGGTTGGTGTCGAGGAACATCTGTTCCTGCACCTCCATATCCGCCTCGATCTCCTTCAATGCCTCGTTCATTTTTTCCTGCCCGGTCGCGTAGTGCGAGGCGGGGAAGATCGCGACGTGGCTGCGCCTTGCGGTGACTTCGCCGGTCAGCACGTTGATCTCCGAGATGCGCTCGATCTCGTCGCCGAAAAAGCCGATGCGGAGCGCCTTGTCCGTCCAGTTGACGGGGTAGATGTCGAGCGTGTCGCCGTGCGAGCGGAACGTCCCGCGCGAAAAATCCATGTCGTTTCGCTGATACTGGTTTTCGATGAGCCGCCGCATGACGTCCTTACGGTCGATCTCCATGCCCTCTCTGAGCGAAATGGAGAGCTTCAGGTACTCCTTCGGATCGCCGAGACCGTAGATGCACGAGACCGACGCGACGATGATGACGTCGTTCCGTTCGTTTAAGGCGCAGGTTGCGGAGTGGCGCAATTTATCGATCTCGTCGTTCACGTCGATCGTCTTTTCGATGTAGGTGTCGCTCGCGGGCAGGTATGCCTCCGGCTGATAGTAGTCGTAGTAACTGACGAAAAACTCGACCGCGGAGTCCGGAAACAGCTCCTTGAACTCAGAGCAAAGCTGCGCGGCGAGCGTTTTGTTGTGCGCAAGGACGAGCGTGGGCTTTTGCACACGCTCGATGACCTTTGCCATGGTATAGGTTTTTCCGCTTCCCGTGACGCCCAAAAGCACGGACAGGGGATTGCCGGCTTCGATGCTTTTACTCAGCGTTTCGATCGCCTGCGGCTGATCGCCCTGCGGCTCGTAGGGGGAAACGACCTTGAAGGTTCCCATCAGAATTCAAAATCGACGGTCCGCGATTCGGTGCGGTGCGCGTGGATATAGACGCGCGCCTTTGCGTGGTCGGGGTTCTTGTCGTAGATCTCGAGATCCTCGCGGTTTTTGAAATCGACGATCAGGACCATGTCGCTGCTTCTTTGCGAATGCATGAAGTCCGCGCCGATCTGCATGTCGACGATCTGGGGGATCTTATCACGGAGCGCATAGAGCGAATCCCGCACGATCGGGATATTCTCCTCCGGGTTTTCAAACCGGAAAAATACGATGTGACGAACCATAAAATACCTCCTTATTCTTCCGCGATAGAAAGCGCCACGCGGATCATCTGGTCGAACGCGGTCTGGCGCTGTTCCGGCGTCGTTTCCTCGTGCGTGCCGATGAGGTCGCTGATCGTGTCGATCGCAAGCGCCTTTTTGCCGCAGCGCGCCGCGTTGAGGTACAGCGCCGCCGCTTCCATTTCCGCGGCTAAAACGCCCATTTTACGCCAGGCAAGCCACGCGTTCGGATCGTCGTCATAGAACACGTCGGAACTCATGAGGTTGCCGACCATGTACCGCGCGCCGATCACCTCGCACGCGTCGACCGCCTTGCGCACGAGTCCGAAATCCGCGATCGGGGCGAACGTGCCGGGCAGGTTGAACTGCGCGGCGTAGTTCGAGTTCGTGCACGCGCCCATGCCGATGACGATGTCGAAAAGCTTCAGATCGGGATGATATGCGCCCGCGGAGCCAACGCGGATGATGCTTTCCACGTCATAGAAATGATAAAGCTCGTAGGAATAGATGCCGATGCTGGGAATGCCCATGCCGCTCGCCATGACCGACACGCGCTTGCCTTCATACGTGCCCGTGTAACCGTAGACGTTGCGGATGCCCGTAACGAGCTGCGGGTCTTTGAGATACGTTTCCGCAATGAACTTTGCGCGCAGCGGATCGCCCGGCATCAGAACCGTCTTTGCAAAATCGCCCTTCTGTGCGCCGTTGTGGGGGGTGATAGCCATAGTGTCCTCCTTACAGTCCGAGAAGCGAAGCGAGCTTCGCGTCCATGTCGTTCATGATCTCGTCGAGACGTGCCTGCACCTTTGCATCGGTCTTTTCGTGCGCGCCGATATAGAGCTTGAGTTTCGGTTCCGTGCCGGAAGGTCTTACCGTGACCCATGCGCCGTCAGAAAGCGTATAGCGCAGCACGTTCGAGCGCGGCAGCCCCGTTTCTTCGGGCTTCAGATAGTCCTCGGCCTTTGTGACCGCGGTGCCCGCGATCGCGGAAAGCGGATCCTTTCTTAATAGCGCCGTCGCGTTCTGGATCGCCTCGATGCCCGCCTTGCCCTCGAGCGTGTAGGACTTGACCTTTTCGCGGTAGAAGCCGTAGGTCTCGTAAATTTCCATCAGCGCGTCAAAAAGCGTCATGCCCTTTTGCTGATACACCACGCACGCCTCCGCAACGAGCATCGCCGCGCAGATCGCGTCCTTGTCGCGCACGGAGGTCCCGGCGAGGAAGCCGAAGCTTTCCTCAAAGCCGAACAGGAACGTGTGTTCGTGCGTTTCTTCGCACTTTGCGATCTCCTCCGCAATGAAACGGAAGCCGGTGAGCACCTCATGAAGCGCCACGCCGAAGCGCGCGCAGATCGCGTCGGCAAGCTGCGTGGACACGATCGAACGGACGACAAGCCCGTTACTCGGAAGCTTTCCGGTCGCCTTGTAGGAGGAGAGCAGGGAGTGGATCAGGATCGCGCCGATCTGATTGCCGGAGAGTACTGCCCAGGTACCGTCGGTCTTTTTGACCGCAAGCCCCAATCGGTCGGAATCGGGGTCGGTGCCGATGATGACCGTTGCGCCGACCTTCTCGGCGTACTGGAACGCGAGCGTGAACGCGTTCGGGTCCTCGGGATTCGGCGCCTTGACCGTCGGAAAGCTGCCGTCCGGCGCTTCCTGTTCCTTCACGACCGTGACGTTCGTGATGCCGATGCGCCGGAGAACTTCGCGGACCGGCACGTTGCCCGAGCCGTGCAGCGGCGTATAGACGATTTTAAGGTCCTTGCCCTTTTCCTTGACAAGTTCCGGCTGCGTGAGAAGCGACATGGTCTTTGCGTAATAGATCTCGTCGACGTCCTTGCCGATCAGCTCGATCGTGCCGTCGTTCACCGCCTCGTCGTACGGCTTGTACGCGGTCTTGAAGCCCTCGACCGCGCGGATGTGCCGGGTGATCTCGCCGGCGAGCTCCGGCGTCGCCTGTCCGGCGGTCGGTCCGTAGACCTTGTAGCCGTTGTACTTCGGCGGGTTGTGACTTGCCGTGACGACCACGCCCGCGTCGCACTTGAGCTCGCGCACGGTGAAGCTCAGCTGCGGCACGGAATGCAGCGTGGAATAGAGGTAAACGAGCACGCCGTGACCCGCGAGCACGCACGCGGTCTCGCGCGCGAAGAGGTCGGAGCAGTGCCGCGAATCGTACGCGATGCACACGTGCGCCGTGCCCTGCACGTTCTCGTCGAGGTAGCGCGCAAGCCCCTCGGTCGCCTTGCGGACGTTGTAGATGTTCATGCGGTTGTCGCCCGCGCCCAAAATGCCGCGAAGACCCGCCGTGCCGAATTCCAGCTCGGTGTAGAAGCGTTCCTCGATCTCGTTGGGATCGTTTGCGATGGAGGCGAGCTCCGCCTTGGTTTGTTCGTCGATGTCGGGACTGTTCATCCAGAGTGCATAGCGTTCTTTTGCGTTCATCGTTTTTCCTCCGTAAAATCATTCAGGTTCAGTTCTTTGGTGCTTTCAAAGGTCTTATCAAAAACCGTCAGCCGTTTTGCAAGAAGGCATTGACGGCGTTTCCTGTACCGTTTGTTCGCGTCGCGGTCGCCGTACTTGTCGTCGCCGAGCACGGGATGCCCGATCGCCGCCATCTGTACGCGGATCTGGTGCGTGCGCCCGGTGAAAAGCCGGATCTCGCAAAGCGACAGATCGCGCCGCGTTTCGAGGACACGCACGACAAGCTCCATTTTAAGAGCATCCGGGTCGTTTTCGCGGCAAAGCCGCATAACCGCCGCGTCCGCGTCCTTTTTCGCAAAGTGCACGTAATTGCCGTCCTTCGGACGGCCGAGCACGACCGCGTGATAGATCTTCTGCGTTTCGTGCGCAAAGAACGCGTCCAAAAGCCGGTCGCGCGCGCTTTCCGTGCGGGCAAAGACGACCAGCCCTTCGGTGTTCGCGTCAAGCCGGTGGACGGGGAAGAGCGGATCGAAGATTGCACTTAACTCGCCCAAAAGCTCGCCTTCGACCTCCGCGCCCGCGTGCTTGTCCACGACAAGGATCTCGTCGTCAAAATACACGCCGCTGCACACCTCGTGCGCGGGCAGCACCTTCAGCGCCGCAGGATATTCGCGCCACGCCGGGATCGACCAGAAGGTCATCGGCTCTTTGAGCGTCGGATGCTGCACCGTCAGCGTGTACGCGTGCAGCCGGATCTGCGTGCCGGGGCGCGCGTTCGGATTGTAGCGCATGTCGCCGACGATCGGAAAGCCCCTGCTACTTAACTGCACGCGGATCTGGTGCGGACGGCCGGTGAGAAGCTCCACGTCAAGAAGCGAGGTGCCGTTTTCGCGCGCAAGCGTACGGAATCGCAGGATCGCCTTTTTTGCGCCGTCCGTGCCCTCCGGCACGACGCGCGTCGTGTTGGTGCGTTCGTCCTTCAAAAGCCAGTCGACGCACTCGCCGCTTGCGGGGGCGGTTCCCTCGACGATCGCGACGTAGCGCTTATGCGCCGTGCGGTCCTTAAACTGCGCGGTCAGCCGGTCCGCCGCCTTGCTCGTTTTGCCGAAGACCATGACGCCGCCGACGGGGCGGTCGAGCCGGTGCACGAGCCCGAGGTACGCTTCGCCGGGCTTATGGTACGTTTCCTTGATATACGCCTTGCAGACGGACAGCAGGTCCGCGTCGCCCGAAGCGTCCGCCTGCACGGGCAGGTTTTCGGGCTTTTCCACGACCAGAAGGTGGTTGTCTTCAAATAAAATATGCGGCGCGTTCATGCGTTCGTCCACCGTCCGCTCGCGCCGCAGGGCAGAATCAATCCGCCGCGCGCGATCGGCAGTCCGATCTCGTCGGCTTCGGCGGTTCCGCCGTTCATGGCAAGTTTCAATACGTTAGAAAGCACGGTCGGCGCAAGGCCGGTCGTGTAGGAATTGATGAGAAAGAAGCAGGGATCGGCAGAAAGAAGCACCGCGCAGAGCTCGACGAGCGGGTAAAGATCGTTTTCGATCTTCCACATCTCGCCGGTAGGACCTCTGCCGTAGCTCGGCGGGTCCATGAGAATCCCGTCATAGTGATTGCCGCGCCGGATCTCGCGCTTTACAAACTTCACGCAGTCGTCGACGATATAGCGGATGGGGGCTTCCGAAAGTCCCGAAGCCGCGGCGTTGTCCTTTGCCCAGGCGACCATGCCCTTTGCCGCGTCCACGTGCACGACCTCCGCGCCGGCTTTGGCGCAGGCGCAGGTCGCCCCGCCGGTGTACGCAAAGAGGTTCAGTACCTTTGCGGCGCGTCCGGTGCGCTTCTCATGCGCTGTGATTTGCTCGCGCATCCAGTCCCAGTTGACCGCCTGCTCGGGGAACAGCCCCGTGTGCTTGAAGCCGGTCGGACGCACGATGAATTTCAAATCGCGGTAGGCGATCGTCCACTGCTCGGGCAGCTCGCGTTTGTACTCCCAATGCCCGCCGCCGCTGCTGCTTCGATGGTAGACGGCGTCGGCGCGTTCGTACGCGCGCGCGTCCATCGTCCAGACCGCCTGCGGATCGGGACGCAGAAGCCGAACGGTTCCCCAGCGCTCGAACTTGTCGCCGCTGCCCGCGTCGAGGATCGCGTAGTCTTTCCAGCCGGAAGCAAGATACATGGTGTTCTCCTTAAAAACTTGAAGCGCTTGTTTTGCCTCCCTTGTGTAAAGGGAGGTGTCAGCCGAACGGCTGACGGAGGGATTGTCACCCCGTCACTCTTCGTCGACGCGCAGGATGTCCGCGCCGATCGCGCGGAACTTGCTGTCGAGGTATTCGTAGCCGCGGTCGATGTAGTCGATGCGGTGCACGCGCGTTTCGCCGCCCGCCATGAGCCCCGCGATGATCAGCGCCGCGCCGGCGCGCAGGTCGCTTGCCGTGATATCTCCGCCGCGAAGCGTTTCCACGCCCTTGACGCGCGCGACGCGCTTGGCGAGGTTGATGCTTGCGCCGAGCTTTCGGAGTTCCTTGACGTGGTTGAACCGCTTTTCAAAGATATTTTCCGTGATGACGCTCGTGCCGGCGGCGGTGGTGAGATACGCCATCATCGGCTGCTGCAGGTCGGTCGGGAAGCCGGGGTAGACCGCCGTGCGGAAGCTGACCGCGCGCGGGCGGTCGTTCATCGTCACGCGCAGATAAAAATCGCGTCCGTCGTCGCCCTCGATCACACGTGCGCCGCTTTCCATGAGCTTTGCCGAGATCGCTTCCATATGCGTCGGGATCACGTTCTTGATGACCACGTCGCCGCGCGTCGCCGCCGCCGCGATCATGTACGTGCCGGTCTCGATCTGGTCCGGAATGATGGAGTACGAGCAGCCGTGCAGTTTTTTGCGTCCCTGGATGCGGATCACGTCGGTGCCCGCGCCGCGGACCGAAGCGCCCATCATGTTCAGGAAGTTTGCCACGTCGACGACGTGCGGTTCCTTCGCAACGTTACTGAGCACCGTCGTGCCCTCGGCCTTCGTTGCCGCGAGCATCACGTTGATCGTCGCGCCGACGGAAACGACGTCGAAGAAGATCTCCGCGCCCTTTAGCTTCGTCGCCTGCGCGCGGATGACGTTGCGGCTCTCGTCCATGTAGATCTTCGCGCCGAGCGCGCGCATGCCCTTGATGTGCTGGTCAATGGGACGGGGTCCGATCACACAGCCGCCGGGAAGCGCCAGCTCGATCTCGCCGTACGCGCCGAGCATCGCGCCCAAAAGGTAGTACGACGCGCGCATGGAGCTGACCTGCTCGCTCGTGGCGTCGCGGGTGTTGATCGAGGACGGGTCGATGCGCATACAGCCGCCCTCGGTCATGTCGACCTTTGCGCCGAGCCCACGCAGAATATCGCGTAAGCTTTCCACGTCCGCGATGTTCGGAAGGTTCTCGAGAACGCAGGGCTCGCCGGCAAGGATCGCCGCGGGTATGATCGCCACCGCCGCGTTCTTCGCGCCGGAGATCGTCACCGTGCCTTCCAGCCGTTTCATACCGTGAATGCTGTAAATTGAACTCATCATCTTTTATCCTTTGCCCTTTGCAATCGCAAAGAAGACTATTCTATTAGTTTAACGGATTTTCACCGTTCCGTCAACCGTTCGCACCCCATTCGACGCCGAATTCGCGTCCCCATTCTTTGAACGTGCCGTCGAGCCGCCAGTCGTAAAAGACCTCGGAGCAGAGATCGAGCAGGATGGAGTCCTTTTTCGCGATCGCATAGTACGGCAGCGCGCCGATATCGAACGACAGGATCCGCGTGCGGGACTCATGCCACGACGCCGCGACGGTCCGCGGAAGGCATGCGCCGTCCACCGTACCCGCGCGCAGCATGACGCGCATGGAGTACCAGTCCGCGCACGGATGGACCGAAAGTGTCGGCGCGGTCGACTTCACGTATTCCTTGAGCAGCGTTTCGCTCGCCGTGTTTTCGAGCACGGCGATCGTCTTTCCCGCGAGCGAATCGAACGATTCATACGCGAGGATCACGCAGCGGTCGACGAAGAACGGGACCTCGCTCTTTTCATAGCCGTCCTGCAAAAACTTCGGCATGCTCATGATGACGAGATCGAGCTCGCCGTCGTTCATGCGCCACGGCGCGGTGTAGCGGTCGACCTCGACGAGCGAAAGTCCCTCTGTGTCCCCGAAGATCAGCGTCGCAAGCGCTTCTGCGACGGCGCGTTCGTAACCGCGCCCGTTCTGATACATGCCCTCGAGATCGGTATCCACGCCGACGCGCAATACGCCGGCGCTGCGGATCACGTCCAGCTCCGGGCTCGAAAGCACGGTCGCGGTCGGTCGATTGATCAGCACCAGCACGGTCAGAAGGAGCACGGCGACGGTCGCGGCGAGGATCGGCTTGATCGGAAGCTTCTCCTGCCATCCCGGCCGGAACAGTCGTCTTTTCTTCGGTTGCAGGTCTTCGTTGAATCTGGTTTTTTCCATGATACCGTATCGGGACGGAAAACATCCTATCCCTCTCCAATTTTATTATAGCAAACATTTCGGAAATAGGAAAGAGAAAGCTATACAAAAGTCCAAAAGAATCGTATAATATAGCTATCAACGGAAAAAGGGGTATCTCATGCGCTTATTCATCGCCGTGCCGCTGCCGAAGGACGTGCA
>JAFZIH010000054.1 GCA_017554455.1 Clostridia bacterium
GTCCCGGAAACCGAAGCATAAAATCATTCTTCCGATACGTAAAAAGCCGGGGCGATTCGCCTCGGCTTTTGTGATCGGAAAAACTTATCTGCGGCTGCGGATCCGTTTGCGGATCAACAGCGCGACGATGAGCAGAAGCAGTACGCCGGCAAGCGGCAGAAGGATCTGCATTGCCGCTTTGTTCTCTGCCTGCCGGTGATCGGCGGGCGGTTCGGTCGGCGCGGGCGTTTCCGTCGGTGCGGGTGTGTCGACCGGCACGTCAGCGTCGTCAATGGCGGGCGTGTCCGGCACCTTCGTCGGTTCCGGTGTCGGCATGGGGGTGGGCGTCAGAGGGATCGCAAGCGCGTTGTCCGCGATCAGCGGGAGCGTGAACCAGACGCGTCCGCGGTATGAAAAGGTCGCGGTGCCGACATTTTGTCCGGCTTTCACAGGGGCTTCGGCCTGCGTATCGATGCTGACGTCAAACGATTCGTCGCCGGCAAGGAGCAGATCGATCTCGCGGATCGCACGGTACGCGAGCGCGCCGTTCGTGTCCGCATGCACGTTCAGTTTACAGAGTTCCGGATCCGTCTCAAACGGCATTTTTACGGAGATGACGTCCGAATACGAACCGATCATCGTCCCGGCGTCAATGTCTGTGTATTCGAAGGCAAAGATATAGTTAAAATATTGAAGCGCACGCCCGAATTCCTCTTCCCGTTTCGCGTTGTTGTCTTCGCCGCGCAGACCGAGCTGCACGACGATGATCGTGACGTCCTCGTGCTTTGCCGCGGCAACGAGACAGGTGCCGAGCGCGGTCGCGCCCGTTTTGACGCCGATCGCTTCCGGACAGTAGAAATCGCGCCGGGGACCGTCGGAGACCAGGCGGTTGCTGTTGCGGATCGGCAGGGGATCGCGGCGCATTTCATTGGCGGGGATCGTGTAATCCGCGGTCGCGACGATCTTGCGGAACTGCTCGTTTTTCAGCGCTTCCGCCGTCAGGACCGCGAGGTCGTAGGGGGAGGAATGGTTGTCTCCGACGTTCCGTCCGCAGGGATTTGTGAAGTTCGTATCGACCATGCCGAGCTCGGCGGCGCGCTCGTTCATGCGCTCCGCAAACGCCTCCTCCGAACCGTCGAGCCGATAGGCGAGCGTGATGGCGCAGTCGTTGCCGGATACAAGCATCAGCCCGTAGAGAAGATCCTCGACGGACATCGGTTCGTCCGGAACCAGACCGAGCATCGTGTTCGTTCCGCCGAGCAGCGTTGCTTCCCGCGGGGTGATGAGAACCTCGTCCATCGGCAGCGCTTCGATCGCGAGCAGCGCGGTCATGATCTTGGTCGTACTGCCGTTCGGATACGTGTCGTTGGCGTGTTTTGCATAAAAGCAAAGGGAAAGATCGCTTGCGTCGGCGACGAAAACGCCGTTTGCACGCGCTGCCCCGAATACGTTGCGGCTTCTGGTTTCGTGTTCTTCGCGCTGTTCATCGGTGTAGCCGAGCGAAATGCCGAACGGTGGTGTAGGCGTCGGCGTAGGCGTGGGCTCCGGCGTCTCTTCCGGCGTCGGAGCGGGGTCATAATGAATATGCGTTTCGGCAGAACTGACCGCGGGCAAAAGCAGCAGCGCGATCAACAGCCAGAGAAGAGTCGTTCGGATCGGTTTCATGGCAAAAGTATAGCATCATATCCGTGGGCTGACAAGGTTTTCGAGACGGTTTTCTTTACCGCTCTTTCTTTTTGTCCGACGGTATGGTATACTGAATAAAACCTGCGTTTCGGACGCGGAGCAGAAAACAGCGGGAGGGAACATGACGCCGATCGACAAAGAAGACTACGCGGAGCCGCGCTGCCTTTTGTGCGAGGAGCCGTACGGCGCGGAAGCAAAGATCAAGTCCGTGCCGCAGCAGAGGATCATGGAGAAGGTGGACGAGTACATGTCGCGCCGCGACTATGCGGGCGTGGAACGGCACCTTTTGTATTGGCTTGAGGAGGCAAAGCTCGGACATGACCTGCGCGGCGAGCTGATGATCGAAAACGAGCTGATCGGGCACTACCGCAAAACGGGCGACCGCGAAAAGGCGTTTCTGCACGTCGAAGCGGCACTGAAACTGCTGGACACGCTCGGTTTCGAGGGCACGATCACGGCAGGCACGACCTGCGTGAACGCCGCGACCGCGCATCAGGCGTTCGGCGAGCCCGAACGGGCGCTTGCGATTTTCGACCGCGCGCGGCGGAATTATGAAGCGATCCCATCGGTCAAACCGGAACTTTTGGGCGGTCTTTACAACAACATGGCGCTGACGCTCGTTTCGCTCCGACGCTATTCGGAAGCGAACGCGCTCTATGAAAAAGCGATCGAGACGATGGGAAAGGCACCGCACGGCGCGTTGGAGCAGGCGATCACGTATCTCAATATGGCAAATGCCTCTGAGGAGGAGAAAGGTCTTCTGGACGCAGCGGAGACGATCGACGCATATCTCAATACGGCACAGCAGCTTCTGGATACGCCTTCGGTCCCGCGCGACGGGTATTACGCGTTCGTGTGCGAGAAATGCGCGCCGACGTTCGAATACTACGGCTGGTTTTCGGCAGCAAACGAATTGAACGAACGTGCGAGGGCATGGTATGAACGGGCTTGAGCTTTCCGAACGGTTTTATCGGGAATACGGAGAACCGATGCTTTCCGGGCAGTTTCCCGAACTGCTCCCGTACCTTGCGGTCGGGCTGTTCGGCAGCGGATCGGAGTGCATGGGCTTTGACGACGAAGTGAGCCGCGATCACGATTTCGAGCCGGGATTCATGCTGCTGCTGCCGGGCGAGGACGTCATAGACCGCAGAACGGCATTTCAGCTCGAACGCGCGTACGCGAAGCTTCCGAAGGAATGCATGGGCTTTACGCGGAGCACGGTCGCGCCGGTCGGCGGCGCGCGGCACGGCGTTTTGCGCACGGCGGCGTTTTTTGAAGACAAAATCGGCGTGAGCGACGGGATCCTGACCGTATCGCAATGGCTTACCGTGCCGGAGCACGCGCTTTCGGAAGCGACGAACGGCAAGCTGTTTTTCGACGGGTACGGCGAGGTCAGCCGCATCCGCGAGGGGCTTTCGCGCTACCCCGAGGATATCCGCAGGAAAAAGCTCGCGGGCGAACTGCTCTTGATGGCGCAGGCGGGGCAGTATAACTACACGCGTTGCTTGAAACACGGCGAGACCGGCGCGGCGCAGCTTGCGATCGCGGAATTTACGAAAGCGACGATGCACGCGGTATTTCTTTTGAACGGCGTCTACATGCCGTATTATAAATGGAGATTCCGCGCAATGCGGGCGCTTCCGAGGCGATCGATGCTTGCCGAAACGCTCGAGGTGCTGCTCTGTACCGACAACGAGCCCGCGACGGCGGAGTCGAAATACGACATGATCGAGGACGTCGCCTCCGACGTGATCGACGAGCTGCAGACGCAGGGACTGACCAAGGCGATCTGCGGCGATCTCGAAAAGCACGCGTACTCGGTCAACGATTCGATCGAAGACGGCGGTATCCGCAACCTGCATATTTTGGCGGCGGTGTGAAAGGAGCGACAATGAATATCCACGGACTGCAAAAAATGACGCTTCTGGACTTTCCGGGACGCGTGGCGTGCACGGTGTTTCTGGGCGGGTGCGACCTTAACTGCCCGTTCTGCCACAACGCGGAGCTGATCGACGGCACGGCAAAGCCGGTCATGGACGACACGGAATTGCTTGCGTTTCTCGAAAAGCGCAAGGGGCTTTTGGACGGCGTGGCGTTTACGGGCGGCGAACCGACATTACGGGCGGACCTTCCCGATCTTCTTCGAAAGATCCGCGCAATGGGCTATCCCGTCAAGCTCGATACCAACGGCATGCACCCGGACCGATTGAGAGCAATGCTCGACGAGGGGCTTCTGGATTACGTCGCAATGGACGTCAAGGGCGGACCGCATCATTATGCGCATATATGCGGTTTGGAAAAAATCGATCTTGCGCCGATTTCCGAGAGCATTTCCATCCTTCTGAACAGCAAAATCGACTATGAATTCCGCACGACCGTTGTGGACGAGCTTCACGATATGTCAGACTTTACCGCGATTTCCGAGTGGATCGCGGGGGCGAAAGCGTACTACCTTCAGGCGTTCACCGACCGCGATACGGTGGTGTACGAGAACTTCCACGCACCCGCAAGGGAATGTATGGAACGGTACGCCGAAGTTGTCCGAAAAACCGTACCGAACACGGCGTTAAGGGGCTTATAGTCTGCGTTTTCCGGCGTTCCGCCCGTCGTATATGCCGTTTTGCATATGCAGCGCATAAATACAAGATATTGTATGATTTGTTAATAATCACCACTACATATTGACACGGGACCCCCACTTGTGGTAAAGTGACAACGCTCGGAACTGCGGCAAAACGTTCGCGGCTCCAAATTTTCAACACTTTACCTCAGAGGGGGATCATTTTATGTACGAGGTCATTAAAAGAGACGGAAAGCTCGCCGAATTCTCGATCGGCAAGATCACGGCGGCGATCACAAAGGCGTTTGAAGCGACGGGGAAACAGTATCATCCGAGCGTGATCGAGCTTCTTGCGCTGCACGTCACGAGCGATTTTGAAAACAAGGTCAAGGACGACAAGATCACGGTCGAGGAGATCCAGGACAGCGTCGAAAAGGTGCTGTCGGAATCCGGCTACGCGGACGTCGCGAAGGCGTACATCCTGTATCGCAAACAGCGTGAGAAGATCCGCAACATCAACTCCACGATGCTGAACTACAAGGATCTGGTGGATAACTACCTCAAGATCAACGACTGGCGCGTCAAGGAGAACTCGACGGTGACGTATTCGGTCGGCGGTCTGATCCTTTCTAACTCCGGCGCGATCACGGCAAACTACTGGCTCACCGAGATCTACGACAACGAGATCGCGGAAGCGCACCGCAGTGCGGCGATCCATCTGCACGATCTTAGTATGCTCACCGGCTACTGTGCGGGCTGGAGCTTAAAGCAGCTCATTCAGGAAGGCCTCGGCGGCGTTCCCGGCAAGATCACGTCCTCTCCGGCAAGTCATCTTTCTACGCTCTGCAATCAGATGGTCAACTTCCTCGGCATCATGCAGAACGAGTGGGCGGGCGCGCAGGCGTTCTCGTCGTTCGACACGTATCTCGCGCCGTTCGTCAAGGTCGATAACCTGACGCAAAAGGAAGTCAAGCAGTGCGTGCAGTCGTTCATCTACGGCGTCAACACGCCGTCCCGCTGGGGCACGCAGGCGCCTTTCTCCAATATCACCCTCGACTGGACCGTACCGAGAGACCTTGAGAACCTTCCCGCGATCGTCGGCGGCAAAGAGATGAACTTCACCTACGGCGACTGCAAGAAGGAAATGGACATGGTCAACAAGGCGTTCATCGAGGTCATGATCGAGGGCGACGCCAACGGCCGCGGCTTCCAGTACCCGATCCCCACGTACTCGATCACGCGCGACTTTGACTGGAGCGAGACCGAGAACAACAAGCTGCTCTTCGAGATGACCGCAAAGTACGGCACGCCGTATTTCTCGAACTACATCAATTCGGACATGGAGCCGAGCGACGTGCGTTCGATGTGCTGCCGTCTGCGCCTCGACCTCCGCGAGCTTCGCAAAAAGTCCGGCGGTTTCTTCGGCTCGGGCGAATCGACGGGCTCCATCGGCGTGGTCACGATCAATATGCCGCGCATCGCGTATCTCGCGAAGGACGAAAAGGAATTCTACGCCGAGCTCGACCGGATGATGGACATTTCGGCGCGTTCCCTGAAAACCAAGCGTACCGTCATCACGAAGCTTCTGGAAGCCGGTCTCTATCCGTACACCAAGCGCTATCTCGGCACGTTCAATAATCACTTCAGCACGATCGGTCTCATCGGCATGAACGAAGTCGGCCTGAACGCAAAGTGGATCAGAAAGGACATGACGCATCCCGAAACGCAGAAGTTCACCCGCGAGGTCTTGAATCACATGCGCGAACGCCTCTCCGACTATCAGGAGATGTACGGCGACCTCTACAACCTCGAGGCGACGCCCGCAGAATCCACGACGTACCGCTTTGCGAAGCATGACAAGGAGAAGTATCCGGACATCATAACCGCGAACATGAACGGCACGCCGTACTACACCAACTCGTCCCATCTGCCGGTCGGCTACACCGAGGACATCTTCTCGGCGCTCGACATCCAGGACGATCTGCAGACGCTTTACACCTCCGGCACCGTGTTCCACGCGTTCCTCGGCGAAAAGCTGCCCGATTGGAAGGCCGCGGCAAACCTCGTCCGCAAGATCGCCGAGAACTACAAGCTGCCGTACTACACGATGAGCCCGACGTACTCGGTCTGCAAGGACCACGGCTACATCACGGGAGAGCACTTCACCTGCCCGATCTGCGGCGGCAAGACCGAAGTGTATTCCCGCATCACCGGCTACTATCGTCCGGTCCAGAACTGGAACGACGGCAAGGCGCAGGAATTCAAGGATCGCAAGGTCTACGACATCGGTCGGTCGCATCTGACCCATCAGGGCCCGAAACCCGCGCCCGTCGATACGGTCACGGAAGCGGCGATGGAAGCGGTAGAGCCGGCGCCGTGCTGCGCGCCCGCCGCGCCTGAAACGGCTGCGGATCCGAAGATCCTGCTCTTCAAGACGCCGACCTGCCCGAACTGCAAGGTCGCGACGATGCTGCTTGAAAAGGCGGGCGTCCCGTTCACCGCATTGAACGCGAACGAGGAAAAGGCGCTCGTTGAACAGTACGGCGTCAAGCAGGCGCCGACCCTCGTGCTTGTCAAGGAAGACGGCATTGAACGTTATCGCGGCGTAAGCGATATCAAGGGCTGGCTGATGCACAAGGACGCGTAAGCGTAATCAAATTGCATGACACGATTCTCCGCAGGGGTTTCTGCGGAGAATCTCACATATTGAATTGTTTTCGGAGGAAGGTTTATGTACGATATGATCGTGATCGGCGGAGGACCCGCCGGAATGACGGCGGCGCTGTACGCGCTGCGGAACGGCAAGTCGGTGCTCGTGCTCGAAAAGCACGGCTTCGGCGGACAGATCACGCACTCCCCGAAGGTCGAGAACTACCCGGGCACGATCCAGATGAGCGGCAATGAGTTTGCGGACCGTTTCCTCGAGCAGATCCTGCATCAGGGCGCGGACATCGAGCTGGAGCGCGCGATCTCGGTCAAGACCGAAGGCAACCTCAGGATCGTCGAAACCGAGGAAGGCAGCCGCTTCGAAGCGCTGACCGTGGTCATCGCGACCGGCGTCAAGCACCGTATGCTCGGGCTCGAGGGCGAAAACGAGCTCGTCGGCGACGGCATCTCGTTCTGCGCGGTCTGCGACGGCGATTTCTATACCGGCAAGACCGTCTGCGTCGCGGGCGGCGGCAACTCCGCGCTGCAGGAAGCGATCCTGCTTGCGGAAAAATGCAAAGAGGTCATCATTCTGCAGGACCTGCCCGCGCTCACCGGCGAAGTCCGGCTCCAGCAGGTGCTCGAATCGCGTAAAAACGTCCGCGTGCTCACGAACCTCAAGATCAATAAGCTTTTGAAAAACGGCGACGCGCTCGCGGGCGTCGAGGTCGAAAACCGCACGACCGGGCAGAAGCGCGAGATCGCCTGCGACGGTCTGTTCGTCGCGATCGGTCTGATCCCCGAAAACGAGCCGTTCAAGGAACTGCACACGCTCAACAAGTACGGCTATTTCGACACCGACGAGCAATGCTTGACCAACACGCCGGGCGTCTACGTTGCGGGCGACTGCCGCTCTAAATTCGTGCGTCAGCTGACCACCGCCGTCGCGGACGGCGCGACCGCCGCGCTTGCCGCCTGCCGCTACATCAACGAAAGAAAGTAAGCGCGGACCGTCGACGCCGCGCCGCAATTTCCCGGACCGCGATCTGCGGTCCTTTTTTTACAATTGCATTCGACAAAAGCGATTGCAGTTTTTCGCGTTTTGTGGCATACTATAAAGGATCGTGGAGACGAAAGGAGGCGGATCGGCATGAAGCGAAGCGTTTGCATCGTTCTTTTTTGCGTGTTTCTGATCCTGCCGCTCTTTTTTGCGTGCCGCGTTTCGCAGCCGGAAATCGCCGAGGCGACGCCGGTTCCGACGGAAGCGATCCAAGCGGACGATACGGTTCAATCGGTCATTGTCCCCACACCCATGGAAACGCCGGCGCTGCCGACCGTGCCGCCGACGCCGACGCCCACGCCCGAGCCCACGGAGATCCCTGTCACCGATCCGGTCATCACGCTGATCGGCGGGGACACGGTGCAGGTGGAAGCGGACTTCGGATTTTCCGATCCCGGGTATTTTGCCGACGATTATCTCGGCAACAACCTGACCTCGCGCATGACCGTTTCGGGCGAGGTCATACCGTACAAGGTCGGGACGTATGACATCACCTATTCGGTCACGGACGACGACGGGCGAAGCACGACGGTCGTGCGGCACGTGGAGGTCATTCCGGTCGAAATGCCGCAGATCGTGATGCCGCCGGAAAAGACGGTCTATCTGACGTTTGACGACGGTCCGAGCGCGTACACCGAGAAGCTTCTGGACGTGCTGAAAAAGCACAACGCCAAGGCGACGTTCTTCATCATCGGCAACAAGGGCAGAACGGATATCATCAAGCGCGCGTACGAGGAGGGACACGCCATCGGCGTCCATACGTACACGCATGAGTACAAGGACATTTACAAGAACGAGCAGGCATTTTTCAACGATTTCTGGGCGACGCAGGAGGTCATCAAGGAAGCGACCGGCTCCTATACGCGCATCTTTCGCTTCCCGGGCGGCAGCGCGAACACGGCAAGCCGCCGCAACAAGGGCATCATGACGCGGCTTACCAAGATTATGGAGGATCTCGGCTATCGCTACTTCGACTGGAACGTTTCCTCGGGCGACGCCAGCGGCGAGTCCTACACCAGCTCGGACGTCAAGAACCGTGTCGTCGGCGGGATCAAAAAACATTCCGATTTTGCGATCGTGCTGCAGCACGACATCCATTACCAAAGCGTCAAGGCCGTGGATTCCATCCTCACCTGGGGCGAGGAAAACGGCTACACCTTCCTTGCGCTGGATCTTACCAGCCCCATCATGCACTCCGAAGTGCAGAACTGATCAGAAAACGAATACCCCTTCCGAATTGCCGGAAGGGGTATTGTTTTGTCGGTTATACGTGCGCGGGACCCTGCACCGGCTGTTTCGGAAGCGCGATCTTTTCACGCGCGTTTTCGAAAAATGCCTTGACCTTGTCGGGAATGACGTCAAGCCCCTTGACGGCGCGAACGCCTTCGCAGCTTTCGAAAAACAATGCCAGCGCGCCGGGACCGACGTGCGAGCCCGTCACCGGCTCATAATCGACGAGCAGGATGTCCTTCGGCGGATGTTCGCCGCCCTTGATGAGCTCGATCAGCATCTCCGCGTCCTCGCGGCACGCCGCGTGCGCGATGCCGACGGTCTGGCTTTCGGCGTTGACCACGTACTGCTCGTACTGCGCGGCAAGCGCTTTTACGGAGCGTTTGCGGCTTCTGACCGTATCGAACGCCGAGATCTGTCCGTCTTCGCCGCCCTTCAGGATCGGCTTGATCCCGAGCACGGTGCCGACGATCGCGGAAAGGTTGCTTAACCGTCCGCCGCGGCGCAGAAACAGCAGATCGTTGACCGTGAACACGTTGAACATCCGTTCCGAAAGCTGCCGAAGCCGCTTTGCCGCTTCCGCTGCGGAAAGGTCCTCGTCGCGAAGCTTTGCCGCCGCGACCGCAACGAGCCCTTCGCCGAGCGATGCGCCGCGCGTGTCGACGACTTCGATCACACGGTCCGGATAGCGTTCTTTGAGCATTTCCGCGCCGATCATAGCCGACTGGCACGAGCCGGAAATGCCGGAGGACATCGCGACGTACACGATATCCTTGCCGTCCCGAAGATACGGTTCGAAGAAGTCCGCGTATTCCTGCGGATTGATCTGGCTCGTCTTGACCTCCGTGGTCTTCAAAAGCGCATAGAACGCATCGCCGTCGAACGATTCGGTGTCGAGGCAGGTGAAGCGTTCCCCGTCGATATAATACGCAAAGGGGATCATCTTGATATCGTGCTCCCGCGCCGTACGGGTGGGAAGATTGCCGGACGTATCCGTGATTGCGATAAACTGCATGGTATTTACCTCCGTATAAACGTGTACGGCGTGATCATTCCCGCCGCAGCCCCATTATATGCATGCTTTTTA
>JAFZIH010000055.1 GCA_017554455.1 Clostridia bacterium
GTCGAAGAGAATGACAAACGGTTCCGCATGGAGATCAAACAGGAGTCGATCTTCATTTTCATCGGACCGATCGGCACGATGGCACAGTATATAAACGAAATCATCCTGCTCGTCGTCGCTTCGGCAATGGTGCGCTCCGGCGGCATGAAGCAGTATCAGCTGGTGAGCCTGTATAACTACTTCCTGCTGTTCATGTCAAACGCGTTCATGCTGTCTGCGATCTGGCAGAATCTCAAGATGTCGCACGGGTCCGGCGCCGTGATTGGGAAGCTTGCATCGACCACAGAAGAGGACCTCGTGTCCGGCACGCCGGTTTCGGAGATCGGTACGATCCGGGGAAACGAGATCCGCTTCGCTTATGACGAAGACCGGCAGATCCTTGACGGCGTAAGCTTTACGATCCCGCAGGGCAAGATCACGGCGATCGTCGGCGAAAACGGCTGCGGCAAGTCCACACTGGTAAAGCTTCTCGAACGTTTCAACGTGGAATCGTCCGGCACTGTTGAGGTGGATGGGAAGGATCTTTCGACGCTGAATCTGCACGACTGGCGAGAGAGCGTCGGCTATCTCTTCCAGGGCAATCAGATCATCCGCGGTACGATCCGCGAGAATATCGCTTACGGCGTGCATCGCGAATTCACGGAGGAAGAGCTGATCGACGCCGCAAAGCAAGCAAAGGCATACGATTTCATCATGGACAAAGACGACGGGTTCGACACGGTGATCAGCCGTTTCGACAGCAAGGTGTCCGGCGGAGAGATGCAGCGCATCGCGATCGCGCGCATGATCCTGAAACGGCCGAAGCTTCTGATCATGGACGAAGCGACCAGCGGCATCGACGTCGTAAGCGAAAAAGAGGTTATGGAAGCGTTGATGAACATGATGAAAAACCGCACCGTTATCATGGTCAGCCACGACTTCAATCTGATCCGGAAAGCGGACAACCTGATCGTTCTGAAGGACGGCAGGGTCGAAGCCGGCGGAACCTACCGTGAAGTATATGAAACCAGTCCGCTGCTTCGTGAATTTGAAGCAAAGAGCGGTTGCTGAACAAGATTATCAGAAAGGAATGTAAAACAATGAGCGTTACCGTTGCACACACCGACACCTATTCGGAACTGACCCGCGAGGGCTTTGTCATCGTCGATTTTTACTCCACGACCTGCGTCCCCTGCAAGATGCTGTCCCGCATTCTGGAGGATCTCGTCGAGGATTATCCGTTTGTCAACATCGTCAAGGTCAACGTCACGGATGACCCCAAACTCGGCGTGGATTATGCAATTGAGGCGGTTCCGACCGTCAAGTTCCTGAAGGACGGCGAGGAGCTTGAAACGGTCGTCGGACTGATGGATGAGGACGAGATCATCGAAAAGATCGGCGAATACTTTTATAACTGAGGTGGAACATGGCAGAAGCGATCCGTTTGAAATCCCGCGCCACCAAGGTCTATGACTATCGCTGCGCGGACATCTCCGAATTCGTCGTCGGCTTTACCGTTGACGAAGAGCAGTATCAGAAGGACCTTACCCGCGTTCTGAAACGCTACGGTAACAAAGCGGAAGCGGAAACCGTCGCATCCGGCGATACGGCGACCGTCGCCTGCATCTCCGATTTTCCGCGGTTCAACAAAGCGGGTATTCCCGTCATCGTCGGCAAGGGCGTTTTTGACGCGGCACTGGAAGCGGCGCTGATCGGTATGCGCAAAGGTGAGACAAAGATCGTTGATAAGGACGGGCAAACCGTCACCATGACGGTCGAACGCATTGTACATACCGAACTGCCCGCGCTTTCGGATGAAACGGTTGCTTCCTTCGGTATGGAGGGGATTCAAACCGTGAAGGACCTCCGACGTTCTTTGATCGGCAGGCAGGTCGAGGGCTTTATCCTTGAGGACGAAAATGCCGACATGGCTTCCGCTTACGTATGGCAGGAAGTTGCAAATCACAGCGTTGTCGAGCGTGATCCCGAGGAGTATGCGCACATCCTGAAAGCGGCCGAGAAGAAGATCGAAGGATTCAAAGAGGAGCAGACGGCGGGCATGGATCATGACGCCCTTGTGAATCTGTTCGTTGCGGAGCTCGATCTTGCCGCCATCGGTCAGGGCATGATGGAAGCGGAAGGAACGTATTACTCCACGGACGATTATGCCGCGTACATCGACCGGTTGGTCGAGGCGTATCCGGACAGAACGCGCGCGGGCGTCGAAGCCGAACACACCGTGCTTGATTATGCGATCGAGCATTACGCGAACTTCCTTGCCGGCGCGATCGATCGTACTGTTGCAGAGAAGTACAAAGCCATTCTGACAAAGGAGTGCTGAGATGAAATACGACGTTGCGA
>JAFZIH010000056.1 GCA_017554455.1 Clostridia bacterium
GATGTGCAGGCGGTCGATGACGAGCCGCTGGATGAGATTGCTTAGCGCCACGATCAGCGCGTCCGCCTGCTCGGTCTCGATGATCGAGCGGATGATTTCGTTGTTGTAGCGGACCTTGTCCTCGGTCTCGATCGCGTGCAGGAGCTCGTCGATGATATAGGCGTAGTCCTCCGGCAGCGCTTTCCGGACCTTCGAACGCGTGTATTTCGACGCGGAGAAGCGGCAGACCTCGACCATTCGCCGCAGCGTGATCTTATACCATTCGGCGTTCACGACGCCCGCGCGCTTGAGCTGATCCAGCTTCTGCACGGGGTAGTAGATGAGCGTCGCGAGCGTGTTGCGCTCCGCTTCGGTGACGCTGTTTTCGAACAGGATGTCGACCTTTTTGCGGATCACGCCGGACGCGTTCTTCAGCATGTGGATGAACGCCTCGTATTCGCCGTGAATGTCGCTGATAAAATGCTCCGTGCCCTTCGGAAGACCCAGGATCGCCTTCAGGTTGATGATCTCCGTGGAGACCTCCGCGATCGTCGGGTACTCGTGCGCAAGAAGTTTCAGATACTTCATGTCCGGTTGCTGTTCCATGCCGTTTCCGCCTTTCCTTGGTGTTATGATCATTGTATCATGCCGTGAACACCTTGTCACCCACTTGAAAAAATATAACCTTTTCACACCGCGCAAAAAAGGACGGGCAGCGCCCGTCCCGATGATCATTCTTTTTCCGCTTTTTCGAGGACCTTTTTGTACGGCATCAGCATGCCCTCGGTCATCCTGCCGGACAGCTTTTTCTGCAGTTTCTTGCTCCGCATCATGCCGCCGACCAGATACATGCCGAGGATGCGTCCTTTGCGCTTCTGCGGGAAGTCGTAAAAGCCGTGCTTTTTATAGAAGCGGTGATCCTCCTTCATCAGCCCGCGCATCTGATAGATCAGATCGCGGAAGATCTTCATCCCGCCCACGCCCCAGAACGTTTTCGGCGGCTGATAGGCGTGGTCGACCGCGTAGCGGAGCGTATCACTGAGCGCTTCGATCCCCACGTCGGGATCGGTCTCATCGCACGCGACGCCCGCAAGGAAGTTGCCGCCGACCTCGGCGCGCGCCTCGATCACGATACGAAGATTCTCCTCCTCCGCGAGCGGTCCGGAGACGAGATAGCCCACCGGCTTGCCCATCGTGACCGTGCGGTGTCCGTTGCAGAACTGCCGGTCGTCGTAGAGCTTCATGCGATAACCCATCGAATGGTCCCTGATCGCAAAGGCGTAGACGATCGCGTCCGCGGTCTGGATGTGCTCGCGTAGGTATGTGTCAAAGCCGTCCTTATAGACGCACGTGCCGTTCGCGGCGCACTTGAAGCAGCCGAGGCAGCCGCCCGCAAACGGGAATTCGCGCAGATTGACAAGCGCGGTCTCGAACGGCGCGACGCGCATAAACCGCGCGACCATATCGCGGATGGGGCTTTCTTCCTCCGGGTCGAAGTCCGCAACGACAACCACCCTGCCGCCTTCCTGCATACCCGGCGCGGCTGTTTCCGAAAGCGGCACGGGAACAAACGGCTTCGGTTCACGGCGTTTCGGCTCCGAATATCCGTTCTCTTTGCGCCACAGAATGAAGCGGAAAAAGTCCTCCGCCTCCTTCCGTCCCTGTTCTTTTAAGAGGTCCTCCATGTCCGCGGACAGCCCGCCGAGATAGGATAATCCCAGATCGTCGCAGTTGTCGCGGATGAAACGGTGCGCGGTGATGTCGTAGAAGTGCAGCGAGGTCGAGATCTGCGCAGCGCATTTGCCGGAGAGGTCGACGCCGTGCTCTTTGATAAGCTCAATAAACCGATGCAGCTGGCTCGGCACCAAGAATGTATAGACCGGATAGCAGAACAGGATGAGATCGGCGGCTTTCAGCTTTTCCTCCGCCTCCGCAAAGTCCTTTTCGAGCGCTTTGATGCGCTGTCCGACGTGCAGGACCTCGAAGGTTTCGTCCTTGAATCGCTTTTCGAGATACCGCACCGTCTGCAGTGTAATGCTGTTTTCGCCCTTCGGCGAGCCGTTCAGAACCAGAATGCGCATGTCCGCTCCTCCGTATAACACGTCAATAGATCGTTTTGATGGATCCTTCGATCCCGTACTGCCGGCGGAAGTCTTCAAGATCTCTCGGCGTGCGGATCAGCACGACCTCCGAAAACCGGCCGGTCGCGCGATCGACAAAGCCCGCGACCGCCTCACCGGTGCAGATGCTCTTTCGGACCGCCGGGAACGCATGCTCCGGGTCGTAGCCCGGTCCTTTCGGCTTGCGGAACAGCATGGCTCAGTCCTCCCCTACCGCAGGCGTATAGGTGATGCCGTAAACCGCGCCGTCAACGATCGTGACCGACAGCAGCGCCGTACCGTCGACGAGGTTCCAGTCCGCCTCATAAAGCGCGGGAAGCGCCGAGATCGCGTCCTCCTCGGGCATGCCGATGTAGAGTCCCTGCGGTGTTTTCACGGTGTCGTCGTCGAGCCGGATCGCCGTGACGCGGCTGACCCCGTCGATCACGTTCGTTGTGATCTCAAAGCCGGAGAAAAAGTAGCTGACGTCCTCCGTTTCGAACGCGCAGGACTGTCCCGTAAACGTGCTGCGATACGCGGGAAGCGCGGATAAAACCGCCTCCGTTTCGTCATAAATGCCGAAGCGCACGCCGTTCGCCTCGAAATACAGTTCGCCGTACTCGCCGCCGCGGACCGCGTTCGGGTCGACGAACACCGCGTTCGGATCGTCCGTCTGTCCGTTCGGCGCGCCGCAGCCGATCGCGAGAAGCATCAGTGCCGCAAGAAGCAGGATCGCCGTTCGTTTCATATCAGTTTCCCTCCGATAACCGTTGTTTTTCATTCTCATACCGTTCGGTCAAAGCCGCGTAATCGGCATCGTACGCCGCCTCGCCGCGATGATCCGTAAGCCCGTATTCGCTTTGCAGGATCGCACCGAACCAGCGGGAAAGCTTTTCCGCACCGGAAACGTTCAGGTGCTGTCCCTGATCGTACGTGTCGGTGTTCATGTCGATCCCGATGAGATCGTTTTCCGCGATCAGATTATCATACCGCAAGCCGCGCGCTTTTGCAAACGCCGCGATCTCGTCGTCCCACTCCGCGTGCCAGACGGGATAGATCGAGGGCGACTTGATGAGCACGAGCGCGACGCCGTTTTGTTCGCACAGATCCGCGATTTTTGCAAGCCACGCCATGCTCGTTTCGGGAAGCTTCGGATCGTAGTTTTCCTGCGGCACCTCCGTCGCGGGATCGACGCCCGTGTGCATCACGTAACCCTTGAACGAGACCGGATCGCCCTTTGAAAACCAGTACGTGAGATCCTCTTTTGTCAGCGCCGTAATGCGGTCGTGATACCGAAGAAGCGGAAAGAGGTAGCTCATAAAATCCTCGCCCTCGGTCATGGATACGCGGATCGCGCCGAGCTTTGCCGTGCCGAAGCGCATGCCGTCGAGGTTCAGGCGGTTGTACGCCTCGGACTGCGGCTCGCCGTATTTCAGTGCAAGCACGTTGAAGACCGCGACCTTCGGCGTTTCGGTCTTCAATGCGTCCTCAAGCATGTAATACGAATGCCACGCAAGCTGCTGCGCGCCGCCGCGGATGTAGGACGTGATCCCGTATTCGTTAAAGAGCGTGACCGGCGAAAAGTGCTCGAACACCTCGCAGTCGCCGATAAACAGCACGTCGTGATCCGTCGTCTCGTCGTAATACTCGCCGGTCAGATGCCCGTCGATCAGCGTGTCGTGATATTTCGGCGCTGTAAGCCGCGAGACCGCGGTAAGCGCTCCGAAACACACGATGCAGCTAAGCAGTATGCCGATGACGGTGAACCCTTTTCGTTTCATATCAGAACCGGTTGTAGATAAACTGGGACGCGTCGAAACCGAAGCCGTAGCGTCCGAAGATCAGGATCGTGCCGATGAGCACGAGCAGCACGCAGACGGAAAAGACCGTGCCGCGTTTTTGGATCCGCGGTCGGATCGCGCCTTTTCGCTGTACCACCGAAAGCGCGAACATGACAAGAACGCCGCAAAACGCGATCGCGTAATCGTAATACGAAAGTCCCAGCGATTGGACTCCGCCGTGAAAGACCGCGCTCCAGTTCCACGTCGTGAACATCGAGAAGAACGACGAGAACGCGTCGCGGACCGTGCCGTAGCAGTCGAGGATGCGAAGCGACGAGAGCAAAAGCACCGTGCGGATCACGGTAAAGCCGCGGTAGAACGCGCTTGCGGACAGCTTCGGGAAACGCTGATGAAACCGCGCGTACAGGGGCTTCAGTTCCTCGGAAATCAGGATCACGACACCGTTCAAAATGCCCCAGACGAGGAACGTCAGGTTGCTGCCGTGCCACGCGCCGGTGAGCGCCCACACGAGGATCGTCGCAAGGTACACCGGCACGCGCCGCGAAAACCCGACGCCGATGCGCCGCGTGTTCTTGGAAAGGTCGCGCATCGGTTTGCTGACCGAAAGCGGGTAATAGACGTAGCGCTTGAACCACTCGCCGAGCGTGATATGCCAGCGCCGCCAGTACTCCGAAATGCTCTTGGAAAAATACGGACGGATGAAGTTTTCTTCGATCCGCACGCCGAGCATCTCGCCCACACCGATCGTGATGTCGATGCCGCCGGTGAAATCCGCATAGAGGCACGCGGCGTACAGCAGCATTTCGACGAAGATGAAGTCCCCGCGGTACACGGAGGGTTTTGCGCAGAGCGCCTTGACCGCGACGAGCAGGCGGTCCGCGACGATCAGCTTTTTCCAGTAGCCCCACGCGATGCGAAGCGCTGCGGAAAGGAAGCGCCGTCCGTCGAACGTGTGCGGCTCGGCGAGTGCCCTGCCCACCGTTTCGAACCGCGTGATCGGTCCCTGCACCAGAAGCGGGAAAAACGAGGTGAACAGCGCGAGCTTGAAAGGATTCCGTTCCGCCGGGATCGTTTCGCGGTACACGTCAAGAAGGTAGCCCACCGTCGAGAACGTATAGAACGAAATGCCCATCGTGAGCGCAAGGTCCTGTCCGAACGCTTTCACGCCGAACAGCCCCGCCGAGAGCTTTCCGAGCATTGCGCCGTATTTCAGCGCAAACAGGATGCCGAAATTCAGCACGAGGCACGCGACGAGGATCAGCCGCCGCTTCTTTTCAAACCGCAGGCGGGTCGCCTTCCGTTCCTCCTTCGTGTGCGTCGTTTTCATTTCGGCAAGCGTCTCGCGCTGACGGGTAAACAGCGTGTCCATCCCGCGCGACGCCGCGTACACGCTCGCGACCGTCACGGCCATAAAGACCGCGCCTAAGGTACCCGCAAAGCAGACGAAAACGCCGTTTGCGAGCAGCAGCACGATCCATTGGATCCGTTTCGGCACGAGGTAGTACACGGGCACGAGTACCGCCAGAAACAGAAGAAACGCCCACGAGGGAAACAGCATCAGTCGTCCTGTTCTCCGATCCTTGTGATGAGCGCAAAGAGCGCCTTTGCGGAATTGAAGTTTTCGGGTACGATGTCCTTTGCCGGGATCACGACGTCGAATTCCTCCTCGATCCGCGTGATCAGCATGACGATATCAAACGAGGCGAGCACGCCGCCGTCGACGAGCCGCGTTTCGGTTTCAAAGTCCGTTTCGGGATGCAGCTCCCGCAAAATGTCCAGAAGTTGTTCCATCGTTCCTCCTATCGGTACAGTAGCAGCGTCGCCGCCTTGCGGTCGGTCTTGCCGTTTTCGGTGAGCGGAAGCGTTTCGACCTTTGCCGTGCGCTTCGGCAGCAGGTATTCGGGGATCTTCACGCGCAGCGCTTGAAGCAGCGCCGTTTTTTCGATCGCGCCGGTATAGACGAGCCCGAGTACGCTTTTTTCGCGGTCGAACACCGCACAGGCGGCGTCGACGCCGTCGACCGTCCTTGCCGCGGCTTCCAACTCGCCGAGCTCGATGCGGTGTCCCATATGCTTGATCTGATCGTCCCGCCGCCCCAAAAACTCCAGCTCGCCGCGGTCATTGATCCGCCCGAGATCGCCGGTCCGATAGACCGTTTCGGGATAGTCGGGATTTAAGGGATTCTGTACGAACGCCGCATTCGTGCGCTCGGGATCGCGGTAGTAGCCATGACAGACGCATGTGCCGCGGATGCAGATCTCGCCCTCGTCCGCACGATTGCCGTTCTCGTCGACAAGAAAGATCTCCGTGTTGTCAAAGGCGTGTCCGATCGGGATGCGTTCGCCGTCTTGAAAATCGCGGTCGACCTCATAGAAGCACGACATGCCGGTACATTCGGTTGGACCGTAGAGGTTCAGATACCGTGCTTTTACGTGCTCGCGCCAGATACGAAGCTGCTTCGGCGGCATGACCTCGCTGCCGAACGCGACGGTTTTCAAATACTGCGGCACGACCGCGTCGAACGTGTGCAGGGCGGAGATCAGCGTCAGCGCGGGGACGACCCAGCATAGCGCCGTGACGCGGTGCGCGTTCAGATATTCCACGAGCGGGACCGGCGTCATAAAGAGCTTTTTCGGCACAAGCACAACGGACGAACCGCATTTCAGCGCGGATAAAATTTCTTTCAGGCAGGCGTCCACGTACAGCGGCGCCTGCATGCCGAATACATCGGTTTCGTCCGCACGGAGCGTCTTTGTGATCTGCTCCGCGTAATCGAGCACCGCGCGGTGCACGCCGACCACGCCCTTCGGCGCGCCGGTACTCCCGCTTGTGAATACGAGATACGCGGGGTCGAAATCGAGCGTTTGGTTTGCCGTCGCTTCGAGTGCATCTGCGTCGATCGGTTCCGACAGGATCGCCGCAGCGTCGAGCGTTTCACCGGAAAACCCGCAGGCATTGAGCAGCGTGATCGCGCTTTCGTCCGCGATCGCAAAACGGGGTCTGACCCGGTCGAGGATCGAGCGGATGCGGCTTTCGCCCATTTCCGCGTCGACCGGTACGTAGAAGCAGTTCGCCTTCCACACGCCGAAAAACGCCGCGATCATCGCGCCGCCGCGCTGCATAAAGACGAGGATCGGCTCGCGCGAAGCGCCGCGCCGCAAAAGCGCGGAACCAAGCGAATCGGATCGCGCGGCAACATCCGAAACCGTCAGCGTTTCCCGTTCGTCCGAAAACATCACGCGGTCGGGACGCGTTTCCGC
>JAFZIH010000057.1 GCA_017554455.1 Clostridia bacterium
CTGGCTGTATCTGCTTGCGGAAGGGCGACTGGTCAATCTTGCTTCCGGTGACGGACATCCTGCAGAAATCATGGATATGAGCTTTGCACTCCAGGCGCTTTGCGCAAGAGAGATCGCGCTGCATACGCCGAGTGAACCGCGTGTTTACGTTGTTCCGGAAGCGATCGACCTATACGTAGCGAACGAAAAACTCAGAAGTATCGGCGCTGAAGTCGACGTTTTGACCGAAGTACAAAAAGAATATGCAAATTCTTGGAAAGTTTAGGTTTACAGATCGACTTTTTTGTGTTATAGTTAATTGATTAAATTGGGTTAATCCGTGTAAACGGATTCAATTTTCGAACACCAAATTCCAACAGGGGGAACACAAATGAAACTCTACACCGCGAATGAGATTCGCAACATCGGCGTCTTCGGACACGGCGGCGAAGGAAAAACGACTTTGACCGAGGCAATGCTTTATAACGCAGGCCTTGTCGATCGTTTCCCGAACAATGCACCCACGACGGATTTTGACCCGGAAGAGGTCAAACGTTCCATCTCCATCAACATGGCACTTGCTCCGCTGGAGTGGAAGAACACAAAGATCAATCTGATCGACGCACCGGGCTTCTTCGATTTCTACGGCGAAGTGACTGCGGCGATGGCGCTTTGCGACGCAGCGCTGATCGTGATCAGTGCAGTTTCCGGTCCGGCAGTCGGAGCGGAAAAGACTATGGCGATGTGCAAGGAACAGCATAAAGCCCGCATGATGGTCATCAACCAGATGGATCGCGACAACGCGAACTTTGAAAAGGCAATGCAGGCCATCAACGAGAAGTTCGGCGTAAACGTCGTTCCGATCCAGCTGCCGATCATGGAAGGCGGCGTTTTCAAGGGCTACGTCGATATCGTCAATATGAACGCAAAGATGTTCGAAGGCAAGGGCGAAAAGGAAGTCGCCATTCCGGGGAACCTCGAAGCAGAAGCGCAGGAACTCTATGAGAAGCTGACTGAGGCGGCTGCGGAAGCGGATGAAGATCTCATGATGGAGTATCTTGAGACGATGGAGCTTTCCCGTGAGCAGATCCTGATGGGCCTTTCGAAGGGCGTTCTGGACGGCGATATCACGCCGGTCTGCTGCACGTCCGCACTCAACAACATCGGCGTTACCACGCTGCTCGACTATATCCTTCACTATCTGCCCACGGCAGCCGACGCAAAACTTCCGAAGGCGTTCAAGAACGGTGAAGAGATCGAGTTTACGAGAGACGGCAAGATGGTTTGCCATATCTACAAGACCGTCAATGATCAGTTCGGTAAATACAGCATCGTCAAGGTACATCGCGGCGTGCTCGACGGCGGCGTTTCGCTTTTCAATGCAAATCAGGAAAAGAGCGAGAAACCCACTGCACCGGTCATGCTGCGCGGCAAAAAGTCGATTGCGGTCGATAAACTGAACGCAGGCGATATCGGCGCGATCCCGAAGCTGCAGATCTCCAACACGAACGACACGCTGTGCGATGCGTCTGATGTCGTTACTGTTGAACAGGTCAAGTTCCCCGAGCCGTGCATTAGTCTTGCGGTCTCCGCAAAGAAGCAGGGTGAAGAGGACAAGGTCATCGCGGGACTCAACAAGATCCTTGAAGAGGATCCGACGCTTGCGATCGAAAAGAACGCAGAGACCGGTGACGTTCTTCTGAAGGGCCTCGGCGAGATGCATCTTGATGTGACCTGCGCAAAGGTCCGCAACAAGAGCGGCGTTGAAGCACAGCTTTCCGATCCGCGTATCCCGTACCGTGAGACAATTCGTGCGATGGCGGAAGCAGAAGGTAAACATAAGAAGCAGTCCGGCGGCAGCGGTCAGTTCGGCGTCGTCCAGATGCGCTTCGAGCCGGCGCCTGAAGGCGTTGACTTCGAGTTTGTCAACGCGATCGTCGGCGGTGTTGTTCCGAAGGAATACATTCCGGCAGTTGAAAAGGGTCTGCGTGAAGCAATGCTTCACGGCGTGCTCGCGGGTTATCCGATGGTCGGCATCAAGGCAACGCTGTATGACGGCAAATACCATCCGGTCGATTCTAAGGAAGTCGCGTTCAAGAGCGCAGCAAGACTGTCCTACAAGGCGGCTTGCGTAAAGGCAAACCCCGCGCTCACAGAGCCGATCTACACGTACTACATCTGGGTCCCGAACGACAACGTCGGTGACATCATGGGCGACCTCAGCCGCCGTCGCGGCAGAATGCTCGGCATGACGCCTTCTAACGGCGGTACCGAGATCGTCGCGGAAGCGCCGCTTTCCGAAATGTTCAAGTACGCAACGGACCTTCGCTCCATGACGCAGGCACGCGGTTCTTTCCGCAGCGAATTCACTCGCTATGAGGACGTTCCCGGTGAGCAGGCGAAGAAGATCATAGAGCAGGCAAAGCGTGAGGACGAAGAGGAAGAATAATTCCGAAAGGATGCGGGAGCGCATTTTGCGCTCCCGATTTTTGGACAATGGAGAAACGATTTTCTTGCAGTAAAGATGCGCTGAGACAAACTCGCATTACGTTTTGGGGTTATGCTATCAGCATTCCGATTATAATTTTCCTCTTTCTGCTTCCTTATATCAGAGCAGGTTCCTTTGTGTTGAATCCGTTCAGCATTATCTATATCGGTATCATCCTGTTCCTGATTTACAGTACATATCGCTCGCTGCGTATCCTGCTTTCGGTAAAGGAAACCTTTTGCGTGATTGAAGGGGATCGGTTATACGGCGTCAGCACACCGGATCCGATCAAAAAAGCAGTTCCGTTTGATATCAAAAGAGATGAGATACGCGGGATCGGAAAAACAACCGTTTCCTGCGGGGGGATGCGATCGCAAAACGCTTTGGTGATCAATACAACTGATCAGAAGATCACGCTGTTTGCAATAGAGCGTATCAATGAATTGCAGAACGAATTAAACGAACAGACGAAGGAATAACGAAAAAGCCGGTCATGTACCGGCTTTTTTACGTGAGCGGATGAAAATACATATAGACGGACTGCGCCGCAGGCAGCGTCATTCCTTTTACGGAAGCGAGTTCTTCGACGCTTGCGGCTTTGATACGCTCTACCGTGATGAATGTATCATACAGTGCACGTTTGCGTTTATCGCCGATTCCGTCGATCGAATCCAGAACGGAATACAGAGCGCTCTTGCTGCGCAGATTTCTGTGATATGAGATCGCAAATCTGTGCGCCTCGTCTCGCAGACGCTCAATGAGGTGCAGCGGCGCGCTGCTTTTCGGGATCAGGATCGGGTCTTCCTGCTCCGGAAGATAGATCAGCTCGTCGGATTCGGCAAGAGCACAGATCGGGATATGCTGAAGATTTCGCTCGGAGAGCACCTCGACGCCGACGGCAAGCTGCGTTTTTCCGCCGTCGAGCACGATGAGATCAGGCAGCTCGCCTTCGGTTGACAGCCGGCGCGACAGAACTTCTTTCATTGCGATCAGATCGTCGCCGCCCGCGTCGGCACGGATCCGAAAATGCCGGTATGCCGTTTTATCCGGTTTGCCGTCACGAAACACAACCATGGAGGCAACGGTGTTCGTACCCATCAAGTGTGAGTTGTCAAAACATTCAATGCGAGAGGGGACTTCATCCAGACCGAGTATCCCGGAGAGCTCGGCCAACGCGCCTTCACCGCGCTCCCATTCACGCGTTCGGATACGGTCGTTCTTTGCAAGCAGCGCCGTGCAATTTTGCTTTGCCATATCGGTAAGCTGATGCTTCACGCCGCGCTGCGGTATCGTTACGGATACCTTTCTGTGCCGCTTGTTAGAGAGCCATTCTTGGATCGCATTCAGATCCGTACATTCCTGCTCGAGCAGGATCAGCGGCGGTATCTCGATCCCTTCCTGCCCGTAATATTGCAGTAAAAATGCGTGCAGCCATTCTGCGCGTGAATCTTCGCCGTCGCCTTCGAGCGGAAACGCATGCGTGCCGATGACTTTGCCGCCGCGAACAAAAAGTGAGAATACCATTCGCGCATCGTTCAAAGAATCGACCGCAAACACATCTGCCATGAGATCGTTTGCGCTGATCGCAACCTGCTTTTCCCGCAGTGCAAGCGTTGCTTTCAGTTTATCGCGCAGCATCGCTGCACGCTCGAAATCAAGCGCATCGGATGCTTCCTGCATTTTCTGTGTCAGATAGGGAATGAGATCGCTGCTTCGTCCGTTCAGAAGACGAATCGCTTCCTGCAGATAAGAGTGATATTGCTCACGTGAAATGTTTCCGCTGCACGGTGCGCAGCACTTTCCGACATGGTTCAGCAGACAAGGGCGCTCTCCGCGCGCCTGCATATGCGCGATATTCTTCTTGCAATGTCGGATCGGGAACAGATCGTAAACAAGTCGAAGCTCATCCTGTACGGAGGGACCGACGATATAAGGCCCGAGATAGGTCGCGCCGTCCGGTTTTACGCGTCGAACGATTTCGATCCGCGGGAAATCCTGCCGAAGATCGATCCGAAAATAGGGGAAATGTTTGTCGTCCTTCAGAAGGATATTGTATTTCGGCAAAAATTCCTTGATGAGATTGCTCTCAAGGGAAAGCGCCTCCACTTCGCTGTGCACTTCAATCGTTTCGAAATCGGCAATATGCGAAACCATCGCACGGACTTTCGGCGATTGATTTTTGGAAGCTTGAAAATACTGCCGGACACGGTTTTTCAGGATTTTCGCCTTTCCGACGTAGATCACCGTGCCGGTATCATCCAGCATCTTATATACGCCCGGCTTTTCGGGGAGCAGAGCGATCTTGTCCTCCAAAATCGTGTTCATGTGC
>JAFZIH010000058.1 GCA_017554455.1 Clostridia bacterium
ATCCGTATCCGGAGGACGAGATTTCCGCGCAGGATCTGATCATGACGTATGCGCGGCTCAGAAAGGAACTTCGGAACAGTGCCGACTATACGATGCTGCTGTATCACGGCTGTACGGAAACGGAGGCGCAGGACGACAGCGTCTATTCGCTGCGGGACCTTCTTAAAAAAACGGACTTCATCGACCTCGTCGTTGCATCGCACGGCAGTGTCGGCAGCGTGCGCTCCGAGAAGAACGCGAACGGAACAGAGGTCCCCATTGTAACGCTTGCGGGCGGAGCAGAGACGGTTACGAAGATTTCCGTTTCTTTGCGTGAAAACGGTCATCCCGCCATTCTTGTCGATGAGATAGACGCGTCCGAAACCGAGCCGGACGATGCGTTTAAAAACACCGTTCGTCCGTACGTGAGCCCGATGTCCGCCATCCTGGACGCCGCCATCACGTATCTCGGACAGAATCTTGAACCGTTCAATGCAAAGGCATGGCGCATGACCGACGCGATCCAGCTGACGCACGAAATGCAGCTGTACGCAATGAGAGATTGGCTCGATTACAATGATATTGATCTGCCGAACGAAATGATCTCGATCGCTTACCCGTATATTCCGATCGGCGGATTGAAGGAAGGGCTGCTGAAATACCGCGATCTTTACCTGCTTGATACCGGGACGCCGCATTATTCGATCATGATACTGCGCGGCGAGGAACTGCGCGCATGGCTGAAATCGTACACGGGAACGGTCACGCAGCAGGACACGGTGTATTCGCTTTACGGGCTGTCCTATCTTCTGAATACGCTGAATCCGGAAGCGCCGCTCGGCTATCTCGAATACGCGTCGGGACGCTCCGTGGACGACGACGATCTTTTCACGGTGATCCTTGCGGAGCGAACGGAGGGTGAATTGAACATGCGACAGTTCATTGACGAAGAATGGATGCCGTATGAAGATCGTATCATTGATGGCTTCACGCTTCCGAAACCGTGTGAAGTCGAAACGATCGATCACGATCCCGTCGTCGACGCGCTCGTCGCCTATCTCGAAACCGTACGGACCCTGCAGCTTGAGCATCTGTTCGATTGGTTCATTATCTGACAGATTCCGCAGGTGACGCATGCAGGCGCACCGTGTTTCATATGCTGTACTATGAAACGGAAACGATTGATATTGCGGCGCGTTCTGAAAGCTGCGGAACTTCCGCAGGACCTTGATGCGCACCGGTTTTTCGTACAATGGTACGGTTCAAACGAATGCCTCGTGGAACAGCATCGCGGCATTCTGTGCTTTGACGGTCATTTGATACGATTTCAGACGGAACAAGGCGTACTCAATGTTGCGGGAGAAGCGCTTGTGCTTGACGCGCTTACCGATTCCCGCGCCATGATCAACGGACAGATACAAACCCTTTCGATCGAGGCAAAAAGTTGATGTGGCAATTTGCGAAAGGGTATGTTATAATCCGGGCAGAGGGTTTGTGCACGGCGCGTTTGCTGAGACGGATCACGAAAGCCGATATCCCTGTATCGGATGTTCGGAAAACAGACGACGCTTCGGTTCGTTTTACGATCCCCGCAAAACGCTTTTTTGAACTGCGGAAGCTCAAAAAAGGCCTTCCGCTGCGCATCCGGATTGTCGGACGGGGCGGGCTGCCGTTTCTTTACGGAAAGCTGAAACGGCGTCCGGTGCTCTGGCTCGGAAGTATCCTGCTGTTTGCTGCGATCGCGATCCTTTCGACGCGGATCTGGATCATTCGGATCGACGAAACCACTCGTGTCGATCCGGGCGAGATCATCGAATTGCTCACGGAACGCGGTATTCGTCCGGGAGCACGCTTAATAGGACCGATTCTGATCACGGCTGCGAACGATCTTTCGGCACAGATACGCGACGCGGCATGGATCGGACTCGATCGCGAGGGCGTGCTTTTAAAGGTCAGCGTCGTTGAATCCCTGCAGGAATCGCCCAAGCGAACGGATCTGGTTCCTTCGGATATCGTGGCGGATCGGGACGGCGTCGTTACGTCGATACAGGTGATGCGTGGACAAGCGCGCGTCAAGGTCGGCGATCGCGTGAGCGCGGGGGATGTACTGATCTCAGGTGACGTGCTCTATAAGGACCAGAGCGTCAGCATGGCTGCCGACGGTATTGTTCTTGCTGCGATCCAATACCGAGCGGAAGTCGAGCTGTGCGATCGCATCACGGAATCTTATGAGACCGATGCGGCGGAGACGGTCCGCATCCTGCGCGTATGGGATCATGAGATCGCTCGCACAAAACCGCGGTTTGAGCATTATCGTCTGATCAACACGGGTTCCATTATCAAAAACGATCTGCTTCCGGTTTCGATCGAGATGCAGGAGGCCCGTGAGATCGCGTTCCGGGAACGCACGCTTTCCACAGAAGAAGCGGAGGAATACGCGCTGGTCAATGCACGCGAGCAGGCCTATGCAATGGTCCCGCGCGACGCGTCGATCATTAACACATACGGTACGATCCGAACGACGGACGGCAGGCGTTTTGCCGTCGTGATCGTTACCGCGGAAGAAATCATCGGAAAAACGGAGGAAATGTTACGTGACGGATGAAACAGGCAAGTCGGTCGCACGGATCGAACTGGATTCGATGGACGATTCCATCGGGCTGTTCGGCGTGTTTGACGAAAACCTGAACGTATTTGAAGAGGAGATCGGGGTCAAGATTCGCATCCATTCCGACGGTATCGCAATTGAAGGCGACGAGGAACAGGTTCAGCTTTGCAGGACGATCCTCGAAAAGCTTCTGGATATGCAGCGCAAGGGCGAGCCGATCAACCGCGGACGCATCCGCTACGCGATCGACATTGCAAAGGACGGCAAGGCCGAAATGATCAAGGAGATCATGGGCGACGTCGTCGCGCTGACGAACCGCGGCAAGCAGATCAAGTGCAAAACGCTCGGACAAAAGAAATATATCCAAGCGCTGAAATCGCACGAACTCGTCTTCGGCGTCGGTCCCGCCGGCACCGGCAAAACGTATCTCGCAGTTGCAATGGCGGTCGTCGCTTTCAAGAATAAAGAAGTCGAGCGCATTATCCTGACACGCCCCGCGGTCGAAGCGGGCGAAAAGCTCGGATTTCTGCCGGGGGATCTCCAGAATAAGGTCGATCCGTATCTCCGACCGCTGTATGACGCTTTACAGGAGTTTTTCGGGCTTGAAACGTACAAGCAGCTGATGGAACGCGGCGCGATCGAAGTGGCGCCGCTCGCATACATGCGCGGCCGTACGCTGAACAACGCATTCATCATTCTCGACGAAGCGCAGAACTGTTCGATCGAGCAGATGAAGATGTTTTTGACGCGCTTCGGCGAAGGCAGCCGCATCGTCGTGACCGGCGACGTGACGCAGATCGACCTTCCGAAAGAGAAGATGAGCGGTCTTGTCCATGCGATCCGCGTACTGGACGGTGTGGAGGGCATTTCGGTCGTGAAGCTCACGCATAAGGACGTCGTCCGTCACGAGCTCGTCCAACGCATCATCCAGGCGTATGAGAAGCACGAGAACGCAAGAAACCGGGAGCGGAACGATGGTTGACGTATATTCGGAAACAGTCATGCTCACCGAAGACGAACGGACAAGCATGAAACAGGCAGCGCTCGCCGCGCTCGCAAGCGAGGGACGCGACGGGGACCTGACGATCCTTGTCGATACGCCGGAGCGGATTCAGACGCTGAACCGTGAATTCCGCAGCGTCGACGCCGTGACCGACGTGCTGACGTTTCCGGCGTGGGAAGGGGAGATCTCCCTTTCGGCGGACGGGTATCTCGGCGATATCATGATCTGCTACGAACGCGCGAAAGAGCAGGCGGAAAGCTACGGACATTCGCTGAAACGCGAACTTTCGTTTCTTGCGGTGCACGGGGTCCTGCATCTTTTGGGCTACGATCATATGACGGAGGCGGACGAGCGCGTGATGCGTGAAAAACAAACGGCGATCTTAGACAGCATAGGAGTAACGAGATGAACGAAACCATTACAAACGAGAAGCTTTTGGAGCTTGCAAAGGAAGCGCGCGATCATTCCTATTCGCCGTATTCACATTACAGCGTCGGAGCCGCGCTGCTCACGAAGGACGGCAAGGTCTATCAGGGCTGCAACATTGAGAACGCATCCTTTACGCCAACGATCTGCGCGGAACGCACCGCGTTCTTTAAGGCGATATACGACGGCGTGCGCGAATTCTCCGCGATCGCGATCATCGGCTCGGGCGAGCTGCCAGCGTTCCCGTGCGGCGTCTGCCGTCAGGTCATGTCCGAGTTCTGCGACGGTGATTTCGTGCTCACCGTTTCGAACGTTGACGGCAGCGAGATTGTCACGGAAACGCTCGATCAGATGATGCCGCACCGCTTCGGTCCGAAGGATCTGCTATGACGCCCTTCGGATACAAAAGCGGCTTTTTCAGCATCGTCGGCTGTCCGAACGTCGGAAAGTCGACGCTCATCAACCGTCTCGTCGGACAGAAGATCGCGATCGTCACCGATCGCGCGCAGACGACGCGCAACCGCATCACGGGCATCCTTACGCGCAAGGATTATCAGATGATCTTCCTCGATACGCCCGGCATGACGAAGCCGCGCAACAAGCTCGGCACGTTTATGCAGAAGACGGCAGAGGAGGCGTCGAAGGACACGGAAGCCATCCTGTTCGTCGTCGACGCGCTGCAGGGCGTGCGCGAGCGCGATCGGGACGTGATGAACATCATCAAAACGATGCGGTCCCCGGTCATCGTTCTCATCAATAAATGCGACGCAGCCAGTTCGATCCAGATGCAGGAAGCGCGGGAAGCGATCGCCGAAGCGGGCTTTGACACGGTTCTTGCGATCTCCGCACATACCGGCGAAAATCTGGACAAGCTGGAAGAGCTTCTTAAGGGATATCTCACCGAAGGTCCGCAGTATTATCCGGAGGACATGGTCACCGATCAGCCCGAACGCGTCATCTGCGCCGAAATGATCCGCGAAAAGACGCTTGAGCTTTTGCGCGAGGAGATCCCGCACGGCATCGGCGTCGGCGTCGACAAAATGCAGATGCGTCCCGACGGAAAACTGATGGACGTATGGGCGACGGTCTACTGCGAGCGCGAAAGTCACAAGGGCATCATCATCGGCCGCGGCGGAAAGATGCTGAAACGCATCGGCAGCGAAGCGCGCAAAGACATCGAGTGGCTTCTGGACGTGCAGGTGAATCTGCAGCTCTGGATCAAGGTCAAGGAGGATTGGCGCAATCGTCAGCAGATGCTGAACGAGCTCGGTTACCGGGACGATTAAGCGTATAAATACAGACTATACGGATATACTGTCCGTATGAAAAACGACTGCAAAGAAGAATGGGAGCGTTTTGCGCGCACCGGCAAAGTCAAGGATTATCTTGCCTATAAACAGACGGAGCGGAAGGGATGCCGACAGAACTTACAGAAGCCATCGTAACGGGCTATACGGATTATCGCGACGACGACCGCATGCTGACGCTGTTTTCGGCGACGCGCGGGCGCATCGACTGTAAAGCGCGGAATTGCCGCAAGCCGACGTCGAAACTGCTTTCCTGCGCGCAGCCGTTCGTGTTCGGCGAGTTCGAACTGTTCGAAAACAGCGACCGTGTCACGGTCAACGGCTGCGACGTGCGCGAGACGTTTTACCCGCTGCGCGAGGACGTCGACCGGTTCATGACGGCGTCGGTCTGCACACAGCTTTGCAACAGCGTGATCGGACAGGATGCGTCCGACGAAGCACTGTTTTCGCTGCTGTATCATGTTCTGTCATTTCTTGCGTATACGGAATCCGAGCCGAAGGATCTTCTGATCGCGTTCCTGCTGCATTTTCTCGATCACGCGGGGTACCGCCCTTCGTTGACGCGCTGCGCGATCTGCCGCAGGGACATCCGAAGCGACGCTGTTTTGTTCTTTTCTGCGGAGGCGGGCGGCGCTGTCTGCGCTGGCTGTCCGCATGGCGGGAAACCGGTTTCGAAGCTTGCGCTGGAGGCAATGCGCCGCATTCTGCTCCTCAATGACGACGAGCTGAATCGCGTCGTTCTGAAAGAGGATCTTCGTGCGGAAATGCTTCCGCTGCTGACAAAAAGCTGCGCCGTCATGCTGGGTGAAAACGACAAAGCCGTACAGCTGCTCGACCAAATGTCGTAAAAACACGGTAAAAATATCGAAAGATGCAAGATTTTTCTTGCATCGTTTTTATTTTATTGCTATAATAAATTGTTCAACAAATCTTAGGAGGATTCACATGGCGAAAAAGTATGTTTATCTGTTCAGCGAAGGCAATGCAAACATGCGTAACCTTCTCGGCGGCAAAGGCGCAAACCTGGCGGAAATGACCAACCTCGGTCTTCCGGTTCCGCAGGGTTTCACCATCACCACCGAAGCGTGCACGCAGTACTATGAGGACGGCCGCACGATCAATCCCGAGATCCAGGCGCAGATCATGGAATACATCGAGAAGATGCAGGAGATCACCGGCAAGAAGTTCGGCGACCTCGAGAATCCGCTTCTCGTTTCCGTTCGTTCCGGCGCGCGCGCATCCATGCCGGGCATGATGGACACGATCCTGAACCTCGGTCTCAACGAGCAGGTCGTCGAAGTCATCGCGCAGAAGTCCAACAATCCCCGCTGGGCATGGGACTGCTACCGCAGATTCATTCAAATGTTCTCTGACGTCGTTATGGAAGTCGGGAAGAAGTATTTCGAAGTCCTGATCGACCGCATGAAGGAACAGAAGGGCGTCAAGCAGGACGTCGACCTTACCGCGGACGATCTCAAGGAACTTGCGAATCAGTTCAAGGCAGAGTATAAGTCCAAGATCGGCGAGGACTTCCCGTCCGATCCGAAGGTACAGCTGTTCGAGGCGATCAAGGCCGTTTTCCGTTCCTGGGACAACCCGCGCGCAAACGTCTATCGCCGCGACAACGATATCCCGTATTCCTGGGGTACCGCGGTCAACGTGCAGTCGATGGCGTTCGGCAACATGGGCGACGACTGCGGCACAGGCGTTGCATTCACGCGTGACCCGGCAACCGGCGAAAAGGGTCTGTTCGGCGAATTCCTGACCAACGCGCAGGGCGAAGACGTCGTCGCAGGCGTCCGTACGCCGATGCACATCGCCGAAATGGAACAGAAGTTCCCTGAGGCGTTTGAGCAGTTCAATCAGGTCTGCAAGATCCTCGAAGGTCACTATCGCGACATGCAGGATATGGAGTTCACGGTTGAGCACGGCAAGCTGTACATGCTGCAGACAAGAAACGGCAAGCGTACCGCAAAAGCGGCGCTGAAGATCGCTTGTGATCTCGTCGACGAAGGCATGCGCACCGAGCAGGAAGCGGTCGCCATGATCGATCCGAGAAACCTCGACACGCTGCTCCATCCGCAGTTCGACGCAAAGGCCATCAAGGCGGCAACGCCGATCGCAAAGGCGCTCGCAGCGTCTCCCGGCGCGGCATGCGGTAAGATCGTCTTCTCCGCAGAGGACGCAAAGGCGTGGAAAGCCCGCGGCGAAAAGGTCCTTCTCGTTCGTCTTGAGACCTCTCCGGAGGACATCGAGGGCATGAAGGCAGCGCAGGGCATCCTTACCGTTCGCGGCGGCATGACCTCCCACGCGGCAGTCGTTGCGCGAGGCATGGGCACCTGCTGCGTATCCGGCTGCTCCGCGATCGCCATGGATGAAGAGAACAAGCGCTTCGTCCTTGCAGGCAAAGAGTATCACGAGGGCGACTGGCTGTCCATCGACGGTTCCACCGGCTGCATCTATGACGGTATCATCCCGACCGTCGACGCAGAGATTGCGGGCGAGTTCGGCCGCATCATGGGCTGGGCAGACAAGTACAGAAGACTCAAGGTCCGCACCAATGCCGACACTCCGCGCGATGCAAAGAAAGCGCGTGAGCTCGGTGCAGAGGGCATCGGTCTCTGCCGTACGGAACATATGTTCTTTGACGGCGACCGCATCGCCGCGATCCGTGAAATGATCTGCTCCGACACCGTGGAAGAGCGTGAGAACGCGCTCAACAAGCTGCTCCCGATGCAGCAGGGCGACTTCGAAGCAATCTATGAGGCGATGGAGGGTTATCCCGTCGTCATCCGCTTCCTCGATCCGCCGCTTCACGAGTTTGTTCCGACCGAAGAAGCTGATATCCAACTGCTTGCGGAGACACAGGGCAAGAGCGTCGAACAGATCAAGAACATCATCGCGGCGCTCCATGAGTTCAACCCGATGATGGGTCACCGTGGCTGCAGACTTACCGTCACCTATCCGGAAATTGCGAAGATGCAGACCAAGGCCGTTATCCGTGCCGCGATCAACGTACAGAAGAAGCATCCGGAATGGAAGATGGAACCCGAAATCATGATTCCGCTCGTCGGTGAACCGAAGGAATTCCGCTTTGTCAAGGACATTGTCGTCGCGGTTGCGGACGAGGAGATCAAGGCGTCCGGCATTGAACTCAAGTATGAAGTCGGCACGATGATCGAGATCCCGCGCGCATGTCTCACCGCGGACGAGATCGCAAAGGATGCGGAGTTCTTCTGCTTCGGCACCAACGACCTGACCCAGATGACGTTCGGCTTCAGCCGTGACGACGCGGGCAAGTTCCTGACCGCATACTATGACACAAAGATCTATGAGTCCGATCCGTTCGCGCGTCTCGACCAGAACGGCGTCGGCAAGCTCATGAAGATGGCGGTCAAGCTCGGCAAGGAAGCGCGTCCGAACCTCGAGCTCGGTATCTGCGGCGAACACGGCGGCGATCCGACGTCCGTCGAATTCTGCCATGAGATCGGTCTCGACTACGTCTCCTGCTCGCCGTTCCGCGTACCGATCGCGCGTCTTGCGGCCGCGCAGGCAGCGATCAAGGAAGCGAAGTAATCCAACGTCATGAATCCAAAGCGTCTCCTTTCCGGGGGACGCTTTTTCGTTCCGCGCTTGCAAAAGAGGCGGAGATGTGGTAAGGTATATTTATGGAAATATGCGTAAAAGGACAACCGATCACTTTTGTGGAGCACGGCACGCCCGCCGAAAAGGCAGGGGTGCGGTGCGGGGACGTCCTTCTGCGCATCAACGGCGAACCCGTGCTCGACCTCATCGATTACGAGCATCTGACCGCCCGCAAGGCCCTGAAACTCGATCTGTTGCGCGAAGACGACCCGATCTCCGTCACGCTCTATAAAGGCGAATATGAGCCGCTGGGGCTGTGCTTCGAGACGACGCTGATGAGCCGCATGATGACGTGTCGGAATCATTGCGTGTTCTGCTTCATCGACCAGATGCCGAAGGGCGTGCGGAGCAGCTTAAACGTCAAGGACGACGACTGGCGCATGTCGTTCATCATGGGCAATTACGTCACGCTGACAAATGTGTCCGACGCGGAATTTGCCCGCATCATCGAACGCCGCGTCAGCCCGCTGTACGTGTCCGTCCACGCGACCGATCCGGACGTGCGGACGAAGATCATGCGGAATCCCTCAGCGGGCAGGATCATGGAACGGCTGACCGCGCTCAAAAACGCCGGACTGAAATTCCACACGCAGATCGTTCTTTGCCGCGGGCTGAACGACGGGGAAATTCTCGAAAGAACACTCTCCGACCTTTCGTCACTTGCGCCTGCGTGCGCCTCAATTGCGATCGTTCCGGTCGGAGTAACGAAGTATCGGGAAGGACTGACGACGCTCGGCACGTTTGATTGTGAGCAGAGCAGGATCGTCATAGATATGATAGAACCGAAGCAGAAAGAATACCTTGCGCGATTCGGGACGCGGTTGGTATTCCTGTCGGACGAATGGTATCTGAACGCGGAACGAAAATTGCCGGAACCGGAAGCGTATGAGGAATACGAACAGATCGAAAACGGCGTCGGGCTTCTGCGTATGTTCGAAGAGGATTTCCGATACGCGCTTGAGGATCGGAACCCGCGAAAAACGTCGCGCACGTTTTCGATCGCAGGCGGCACGGCGGCATATCCGTTCTTCAGGGAGCTTTACCGCGAGCTTGAACCGTACGGCATTACCGCGGAACTGTATCCGATCCCGAACCGCTGGTTCGGCGGAAACGTGCACGTCGCGGGGTTGGTCACCGGCAGCGATCTTCTTACGGAACTGCATGGAAAGCTACTGCACGCGCTGCTTCTGATCCCGAAAAACATGCTGCGGGAGACGGAGGACGTGTTCCTGGACGGCATGACGCTTTCAGACGCGGAAGCCGCGCTCGGCGTACCGATCCGCACATTTGCGGACGGAACGGAACTCATTTCTTGTTTGTTTGAGGAGTAAACTATGGCAAAACCTTTGGTAGCGATCGTCGGCAGACCGAACGTCGGCAAATCGACCTTATTCAACCGGCTCACCGGCAAGCGTATCTCGATCGTCGAGGATACGCCCGGCGTCACGCGCGACCGCATCTATGCCGACGCGGAATGGCTCGATCATAAATTTACGCTGATCGATACCGGCGGCATCGAACCCGCGAGCGAGGACAAAATCGCCGTGCAGATGCGCCGGCAGGCGGAGCTTGCCATCGAAACCGCGGACGTCATCGTCTTTCTGACAGACGGACGCGACGGCATGACCGCAGCGGATCGTGAGGTCGCCGCAATGCTGCGCAAAAGCAACAAGCCGGTTGTGCTTGCCGTAAACAAGCTCGACACGCCGAAATATCATGAGGCGATCTATGAGTTCTATGAGCTCGGGCTCGGCGAACCGTTCATCCTGTCCGGCGGGCAAGGGATCGGTCTCGGCGATCTTCTTGATGCCGTATGCGCCTATTTCCCGAACGCGGAAGAAGCGGAGGAAGATAAACGGATCCATATCGCCATCGTCGGTAAACCTAATGTCGGCAAATCGAGCTTAACGAACGCGATCCTCGGCGAGGAGCGTGTGATCGTATCGGACGTACCGGGAACGACGCGTGACGCGATCGACACGCCGTTTGAAAAGAACGGTCGGCAGTACGTGCTGATCGATACCGCGGGTATTCGCAGAAAACGCGCGATCGAGGAAGAGAGCATCGAGCGATACAGCGTTATCCGTTCGCTTGCCGCAATCCGTCGAGCCGATGCGGTGCTGTTTGTCTGCGACGCGGAGCAGGGCTTGTCCGAACAGGACGTCAAGATCGCCGGCTTCGTGCACGAGGAGGGAAAGCCGTCCGTTGTCATCGTGAACAAGTGGGATCTGATCGAGAAGGACACGCATACCATGGACAAGTTCAAAAAGGACATGGGGACCGACCTCGCGTTCATGAATTACGTCCCGTTCCTGTTCATCAGCGCAAAGAGCGGTCAGCGCGTGCACAAGGTCCTCGAGCTTGTCGAGGAAGTCTATGCCCAGAGTATCCGCCGCGTGCCGACCGGCATGCTGAACGACGTGCTGAACGAAGCGGTATCCATGTCCGAACCGCCGACGCAGAACGGCAGACGGCTGAAGCTGTTCTATGCGACGCAGGTCGCGATCCAGCCGCCGACGTTCGTGATCTTTGTCAATGAATCGACGCTCGTGCATTTTTCTTACGAGCGTTATCTGGAAAACTATTTCCGCAAAACTTTCGGATTTTCCGGCACGCCGATCAGGATCCTGTTCCGGAACCGCACAAAGGAGGAGTAACGCCCGCATGATCGGAGCGTGGAACGCAATCGCGATCGCCGTGATCGCCGTCATTGGGTACCTCATAGGGAACTTCCAGACCGCGCTGATCATCAGCCGACTGAAGTTCCGCGACGATGTGCGTCTTTACGGCAGCGGCAACGCGGGAACGACAAACATGGTCCGCGTATACGGCAAAAACTACGGGATCCTGACGTTTGTCGGCGACGCCGGAAAATGCGTAATTGCGTTTTTCCTCGGACGGCTCCTCGGAGGTCTGTTTCCGATCAATCCTTCCGATCCCGCTGTATCCGTGCTTCTCGGCGGCTATATCGCAAGCGCAAGCTCCGTGTTCGGGCACTGCTATCCGTTGCTTTTCGAGTTTCGCGGCGGAAAAGGTGCGGCGTCCGCATATGCCATGACATGGTGCCTTTGCTGGCAGGCGGCGCTCGTTTCTACCATCGTTGCGATCGCAGTATTCTTCATCTGGAAACGCGTATCGCTAGTATCGATCCTGACCGCGATCTGCTATCTCATCGCGACTTATATCGTATGGGCGACCGGACATGCGGACAAGTATCTGCTGTTCTTCGTTGCACCGGTCGTGCTGCTGCTTCTCATACGACATAAGGACAATATCAAACGATTGCTCCGTGGGGAAGAGAAAGCGATCTCCTCAGGCGACAAGCGTTAATTCTGCATCCTGCTCCGCAGCGCGGACAGGATCTTTTTTTCGAGCCGCGAAACTTGCACCTGCGACACGCCGAGCAATCTCCCGACCTCCGACTGTGATTTTTCATCTTCATATCGAAGCCGCACCAATAGACGCTCCCGTTCGGAAAGCGTCGTTAAAGCCGCGTTGAGTGAAAGTCGGCTCACGGAGCGTTCCTCTTCGCTTTCGACGCCGATCCGGTCGAACCGATTCCCGTCTCCGTCGGAGAGCGGTTCGTCAAGTGAGCCGATCGGCGCATCGCTTGCAAGCGCCGCCGCAAGCTCCTCGCGCGAAACGCCGAGCCGATCCGAAAGCGAACCGATCGTCAGGTCCGGATCATTCTGCAGTTCCGATCGTATTTGGGATGCAAGGGACTTCGCGCTTCTGGAAAACTTGATGATCCCATCGTCGCGCAGGAACCGTCGAATTTCACCCGCGATCAGCGGTACGGCGTACGTCGAAAAGCACACGTTGAAAGCGGGATCGAACTTTCGGATCGCCTTCAAAAGCCCAATCGCACCGAGCTGCCGGAGATCGTCCATTTCGATCCCGCTGTTTTGATACCGCTTCGCGATCGCGGTGACAAGGGGAAGGTTCTCGCGGATCAATTGCTGTTCCGCGTTTCCGTCGCCTTCCTGCGCGCATCGGATCAGCGCGAGAAACGCTTCTCTGTCAGTTTGCATGACGGATGCGCTTTCGCATCGTGACGACCGTGCCTTTGCCTACTTCCGAAACGACGTCGACCGAATCCATGAACGCTTCCATCACGGAAAAGCCCATGCCGGAACGTTCCAATTCGGGCTTTGAGGTAAAGAAAGGCTTTCTCGCGAGCTCGATATCGCCGATTCCGCAGCCGCTGTCGGACACGATCACCGTGAGATTATCGCCGTCTATCTCCATTTGCATGGTAACGATACAGTCCCGGTTCTGGTCGTATCCGTGAATGATAGCATTCGTCACCGCTTCCGAAACTGCCGTACGGATATCGGAAAGCTCTTCGATACCGGGATCCATCTGTGCGGCAAATGCGGCAGCGGCGGCGCGGGCAAAGCCCTCGTTGCCGGAAAGAGACAGAAAACGTACTTCCATTTCGTTATGCATAGTTTGCCTCCTTACTGCCTTTCTACGATCGCGTACAGGCCGGACATGCGGAAGATTCGGTCCACCGAAGCGTTCATGCCTTTGACGATCAGCTTGCCGCCGCGCAGGGAAAGCTTTCTGAACCGTCCGAGGATCACGCCGAGCCCGGCGCTGTCCATAAAAGTCATACCGGACAGATCAAGGACAAGCTCGTGAACGGTCACATCCCGCAAAAGCGTATCGAGCATGATCCGCGTCTGTTCTGCGCTGTGATGGTCCAGTTCGCCGGACAGCTGTACAAAAAGCCGCGGACCGCGCTTTTGTGCATTCAATTCCATAGTTCCACCTCCGAATCTACTCAGATATAAATACGACATGTATACGCTGCATCCTTTTGCGAAACGGGACAAGCTTTGAGGGTTTCATACCGGTTTTGTCGAATACAATGTCGTATGAGAATCTTTCGTATTTTTCTCTGCGTCATAATGATCGCTTTTCTTGTGCTTTCCCCGAAAACGCTCGTCCGGAAAGCGCAGGAAACCTACGTAGATCCGCGATTTGTGCGGGATACCGATCGTTATCGCGGTTCGATTGTACTGTACCACGTCGTTCGACATCGCCCATATGCCGGCAGCATGACGCAATGGCTGAAAACGAAGGCGTCGGCATATGAAAGGAAGCATAAGGGAACGTTCATCGAGATCGAGGGTATGGATGAACAGCATTTTTACGAGCGTCTGGACAGCGGCAGGCGACCGGACGCCTACTCGTTCTTTTCGGGTACGCTGTATCCGGATCGGCTGAGAGAGATCGAGGATATGCATGTCCCGTATCGGGAAGGTCTGTTCCAGACGGATCGCTGTATTCCGTATAGCTATTCGGGTTATTGCAAACTGTGTAAATCGCAGGATGGATCGGGCGAAAGAACGTATTATGCAAACGCCGTGATTGCGGCACGGGCAGACGCGGCATCGAATGAAACAACGGAAGACAAGGCAGACGTTTTGTATCTCGATGTACGACGCGCAGGCGATCTGATCCGGTTCAAGGAGGGCTTTGCGCTGAGTTCGATCGAGCCGATCGACAATTTTACGGACGCGGTATGCTGGATCGGGGTCGATCGTGAAACGGATAACGAGAAAACAGCGGTGATCCTCGATTTCATTGCCTTTCTGACGGAACCGGAGACGCAGCAATCCCTGAACGCGCTCGGATTGTTTTCCGTGCGGAACGACGTAAGGAATGTACCTCCGGAGCCGATTTTGAAGCGCGTTTTCAAAACATACGATTCCGTTCTGACGGTCGATCCGTTTGCATGGAACGCGAACTATGACGCGCTGCTCGAAGACGCTGCGCTTGCCGCGGACGGCGATGCGGACGCACGGGAACGATTCGGAAATCGTTTGCGCGAATGTTTGAGATAGGTGTTGTATCGCGTTCCGTTATTTGTTATAATACGAATATGATGATACATTGGGACAATATAGAGTTGCCGGGATCTTTCTCGGCAGAACAGGATGTTCCGCTTTCCGAGCTGACGAGTTTCCGCGTCGGCGGCAAAGCTCGATTTGTTGTCCGTCCGGATTCTTATGAAACGATCTGCGACGTTGTTTCTTTTGCGTCGGCAAACGGCATCCGGTGCATGCTTCTTGGAAAAGGAACGAACGTTCTTGCGTCCGACCGCGGCTTTGACGGGATCATCATCCGGTTCGATACGCCGCTGCACGAACCTGTTTTTCGGGACACGAGCGTGATCGCCTGCTGCGGGACGTCCATGACGGTCCTTGCACGGGAAACGATCCGGCATGGATTGATGGGAATGGAACGGCTTTGCGGGATTCCCGGCACGGTCGGCGGAGCGTGCGCGATGAACGCCGGCGCGTACGGCGCTGAGATCCGCCAGATTTTGAAGCGCATCCGCATTCTTCACGACGGAACGGACGAATGGGTGGATGTAAAAGACGGCGATCTCGGATATCGGAAAAGCGTGTTTTCTTATCCCGATGCGATCGCGCTGGAAGCGGAGTTCTGTCTTTTGCCGGACGACGGCACGGCGTATGAGACCATGCATGATTGTATGGAACGGCGCAGGCAGAAGCAGCCCCTTGAACTTCCTTCCGCGGGCAGCACGTTCAAACGCCCGGAAGGATATTTCGCGGGCGCTCTGATCGAACAGTGCGGCTTGAAGGGCTACTCGATCGGCGGCGCGCAGGTTTCGGAAAAGCACGCCGGATTCATTGTGAATATCGGCGGCGCGACCGAAGCGGATGTTTCCGCTCTGGTCAAGTATGTGCAGGACGTCGTCAGGGAACGGACTGGCGTGGAACTGGAACCGGAGATCAAACGAATCTGAAGGCGGTGAGGATATGGATCTTCTGATTGTAACGGGTATGAGCGGCGCAGGCAAGTCACTTGCATTAAAGTCGCTCGAAGATATGGGCTTTTTCTGCGTGGACAACCTTCCGTCGCCCATGCTGCATGAGTTTACGACGCTGTGCGAACGCGCGAATCCGCCGATCCGCCGCGCCGCGGTCACGATCGACTCGCGCGAGAGTTTGCTTTCCAGAAGCCCGGAAATGGTGCTGAACGAGATCAGGAAGCTCGACGTCTCATACAAGATCCTGTTTCTGGACGCGCGCGACGACGTGCTGAGAAAGCGATACAACGAAACGCGAAAAAAGCATCCGTTGGGACTGTCCGGTGAAGCGGAGTCAGGCGTGCGTTCCGAACGCATGTATCTGTCCGTCATGCGGGACTTGGCTGATTCCGTTCTCGATACGAGTGACATTCCTTCGCGGGAACTATCATCCTGCCTTGAAAAGTTTATCCCGGAAATGGACAGGGATCAGATGACGATCGTCCTTTCCAGCTTCGGATACAAGCGCGGCGTGCCGGTGGACGCGGACATGGTGGTCGATATGCGATTCATCGAGAATCCGTTTTATTACGAGAACATGCGTTATCTGTCCGGGCTTGACGAACCGGTGAGAACGTTTGTGCTCGGTCAGCCGTTCGTCAAGGAATACCTTGACAGTCTTGAAAAGAATGTTACGGATATGCTCCCGCTCTTTGAAAAGCAGGACAAGCATATCCTGCGAATCTGCTTCGGATGCACGGGCGGAAGACACCGTTCCGTGGCGGCGGCGGAGGAGATGGCAAATCGATTGAGGAACCGCGGACAAGCCGTGCGTATCTATCACCGTGATATCCGCCGCGAACTGCAGGATATCGAATCGCGAACGGAGAAACGGGATTCATGAGCTTTTCATCGGAATGCAAGGATGAACTGATCCGTATCCGCGTAAAGAACGCCGAACAGCGGCTTTGCCAGCTTTCCGGCGCGACGTTTACTGCGGGAGGGATCCGCATATCACGTCGTCCTTCGCTGTTTTATCATACGGAGAATCCCGGCACGGCAAAGCATATCGCTTCGATCGCGCTGAGTTTGTACGACGCGGACGCGGTCGTGGAGGAAAAGCGTGTAGAGCATCGCAGACGCCCGATCTATGAGGTCACGCTTTCCGGAAAAGAAGTCGAACGGCTGATGCGTGAGACCGGCGCAATGGTCATGGGGGAGAACGGCATCCGGCTGATGACGGAAATTCCGGCGTGCGTTTACGAGAATGAGGATAATCAGCGCGCTTTTTTACGCGGATGCTTCCTTGGCGGCGGAAGCTGCGTCGACCCGAAACGCGGATACCATTTCGAGATGGTTTTCCGCGCAAAGAGCGTTGCGGAATCCGCAGCGCAGATGATCCGCGGTTTTCACCTTCCGGCAAAGATCTCCGTGCGGAACGGCGACCGCTTTATCGTATACCTGAAGGACGGTGACGACGTCAGCGGCATGCTTGCGCTGATCGGTGCGTCCTCGTCCGCGCTTGCGCTTGAAAACGTCCGCGTTGAAAAGGATGTACGGAATTATATCAACCGCACGACCAACTGCGAAGCAGCGAATCTGGACAAGCAGGTCGTCGCGTCCATACGGCAGCGGAAAGCGATCGAACTGATCGACAAAAAGATCGGTCTGTGCTCTTTGCCTGTGAGTTTGCAGCAGGCGGCGCGGCTCCGCGTTCAAAATCCGGATGCAAGCGTGCAGGAGCTTGCAGATCTTGCGGAAATACAAAAGCCCGGCATGTATCATCGGTTGGATCGGCTGATGAAGATCGCCGAAGCATTGGAGGAAGAATGAGCAGACAATACAGCGCATTTGCGCACGTTTACGACAAAATGATGCACGACGTCGACCGCGACGCATGGATCGACTACCTCGACCGATTTCTGAAAGAGAACGGCGCGCATAGGATCATGGACTGCGCGTGCGGAACAGGCGCGAACGCGATCCGCCTGTATCAGCGCGGATATCACGTGACGGCGAACGACGCTTCTCCGGAAATGTTGATGGAAGCACGGAACAACGCATTCAAAGAGCGTGCGAAAGGGATCATTTTCATCTGCGAGGATATGCGAAAGCTGAAACTGCACAAAACGATCGACGCGATCGTGTGCGTTTGCGACGGCGTCAATTATCTGACCTCCCTATCGGATCTCGAGTCTTTCTTTACGCACGCCGCCGGATGCCTGAAACCGGGCGGACTGCTGCTGTTTGATATTTCCTCGCCGTATAAATTCCGCCGCATCCTCGGCATGAATACCTTTACGGAGGAAACGGATGAATACGCTTATATCTGGAAAAACAATTACGATCCGAAGAGCCGTCTCTGTGAAATGACGCTGACCGGATTTATAAAGTCCGGCGAGCATTACGAACGCTTTACGGAGACGCATCTGCAGCGTGCGCACACGGCGGAGGAGATCCGCGCCGCGCTGAAGAGTGCTGGATTCTCAAACGTAAAAAGCTATGACGCATTTACACACAATCCGGTAAGAGCCAACAGCGAGCGGATCCAGTTTGCGGCGATCAAGGGGAATTGATATGAGTAACGACATAATGATACACGGCATGCTGTGCGATCGCGCGCTGCGCTTTGCGGCGATCGACGGAACGGAACTCGTTCGCACCGCGCAGAAAACACACAGACTGTCCCGCGTTGCAACCGCCGCGCTCGGCAGACAGCTGATGATGACGTCCGTGGTCGCAACTCTTTGTAAAAACGACACCGATACGGTCACGACAGTACTCGCGGGATCCGGTCCCTCCGGAAACCTTGTTTGTGTCGGACGCCATGGTGGGCTTGTCAAGGGCTATGCGACGAATCCCTGGATCGAACTGCCGCTTCGCGCGGACGGAAAGCTTGACGTCAGCGGATACGTCGGAACGACCGGAAAGCTGACGCTGATCCGTGATCTCGGTCTCAAAGAGCCGTACGTCGGAATGTGCAATCTAGTGTCCGGCGAGATTGCCGAAGACTTTGCGCAGTATTTTACGGCAAGCGAACAGCAGCCGTCGATCGTGTATCTCGGCGTGCACGAAAACGCAGCGGACGGGTTTGTGACCGGCGCGGGCGGACTTCTGATCCAGACGATGCCGAACTGCCCGGACGAGGCGATCGACCGCGTCTTAAGAATCACAGACAGGATCCCGATGCTCGGCATGCGTCTTGCGGACGGAGAGACGCTTGAAGCGATCGTCAAAGACTTGTTTTCTGATCTTGACGCGGAATATACCGATCGCATGGCGCCCGCGTTCTTATGCGATTGCACACAGGAGCGGTTGGAACGCGCGCTGTTCTCGATCGGCAAGCAGGATCTTACCGAGATCATAGAACAGGACGGACATGCGGAGCTGACATGTCAGTTCTGCGGCAAAACGTATCATTTCGATCGCCCGGCGCTGGAAGCGCTTCTCATAGAAGCAAACGATAACGGAGGAAACGATGAAGGATGAACGTGAAACGGGCGTGATCGTTCCGTTTCAACAGAACGCGGAATTCTATTATCAGCGTGGAAACAAGTATCTTTCGGAACCGGAAGATCTTCCGAAAGCGGAACAGTTTCTGCGCAAAGCATTCGAAGCGGATCCAACGCGTGAGGAATATATCCTTTCGTTTGCGGAGACGCTGTATCGCATGCATCGATTTGAAGAAAGTTTATCCGTGCTTCTGCCTTCGCTCACCGATGAGAACCGCAATTCGCCGGAGATGATCTTCGGCATTGCATCCGTGTTTATGGGGCTCGAGGAGTTCCATGCTGCCGAACAATGTCTGCACCTGCTTCTCGAACGCGATCCGAACGGACCGTATTCCGACCGCGCGCTGGATCTTCTGGAGCTAATAGAGGACGAACCGGAGCTTGAAGCGCAGATCGGATTGCTTGGGTCGGAGGATCTCGCGCTTCTGGATCAGATCCATCGCGCAAAAGCCATGTATATCTCAAACGGCGATGATTCCGGCCTGCGGCTTTTGCTTTCGCTCTCCGATAAATATCCCGAAAGTGAAATGCTCGACATGGAGATTGCCATGATGCAGTTTTCACTGCGCGAGTACGACGAAGCGAAGAAGCGCCTGTTCAATCTGTTCAAGCGCAACAGCAAAAGCGTCCGCGGAAACGCTTTGATGACGCTGCTCTATCACGTGCAGAAACAGGATCATGAAGCGGAAGAACAGAGTAAAAAGATCCTGATCGACGGTGAATGCTCGCCGGAAGAGCTCGGCTATGCCGCGCCGATCCTGATGGAGATCGGTCAGTACGAGCGCGCGCAATATGCGCTCGAGCTGCTCCGTGACGCGCTTCCGTACGACACGGAAATGCTGCATCAGCTTGCGTTTTGTTATTTCGTTTCCGGCAAAAAACGCGAAGCGGAACAGATCTATGACGATCTCGTCCAAAGAAATGAGGACGATTCCGTTGCCGCATATTATAAGAAGCACATCCGTGAAGACAGTGAAGCCGATTTCAAACGCTGTTGGACGATCAATTATGACGTGCCGATCCGCGAAGCGGTCGTCCGTCAGCGTCGTATTCGCGACGTTGCGACCGCCGGAACGGACGCGATCAGACAGACCTGGGCAAACGACAGGGAATTCCGTTCGATCCTCATTTGGGCGCTTTATAGCCCGATGTCGCCGTCTGTTCGCGGGACGGCAAAGATGCTGTCGATCATCGGCGATCCCGAATCGGAACGCGCCTTGCGAGCGTTTTTGATCCGCTTCGATCAGTCCGATGAGGACAAGCAATTCGTGTTCGGACTCCTGCTCGGACTGGAAGCAAAACCGCCGTATTCGCTGTATTATCAGGGCGATTGGCAGTTCGGCATCGCGCGTCCGATGGTCGTTCCGTCTCGTCTGCCGATCAGCTATGAAAGCATCCTTGATATGATCTCGGATTTTCCGAACGCCGTTCACGACGATATCCGGTATCGCGATCTTCACATACCGGAGGATCTCGTTGACGTTTCCAGACGCGTGTTCTTCTTTTATCTGTCCTGCTTCAAGGAGGATAAGCTGCCGCGCATCACGCGGCCGCAGGAGGACGCATTTGCCGCCGCGTTCATCATGATGGGACTCGGCGCGCTGAATGCGACACAGATCATGCCGGACGTTATCATGGAAATATTCGACGTTTCTCCACGGCGGCTGGAAAACGCACTGAAACGCATTCTCATGACCATGCACAAAGAAAAGGAATCCTGATATGGAGTTTATCGCTACGTCAAAAATCGGGCTTGAATCGACCGTTGCGTTTCAGCTGCATAAACTCGGTATTCTCGATACCGAAACACTCGACGCCCGCGTGAAGTTTTTCGGTGGGTATGAAGAGATGGCAAAAGCGCTTCTTTGGCTTCGCACCGCGGAACGTCTTTTGATGACGGTCGGAACGTTTCGTGCAGATACCTTTGATTCGCTGTTCGAGCAAACGAAGGCGTTGCTCTGGGATCGGTATCTTTCACCCAAAACAAAGATCCACGTCAACGGCAAGAGCGCGAAAAGCACGCTGTTCTCCGTTTCGGATTGTCAGAGCATCGTCAAGAAGGCGATCGTTGAGTCGCTGAAAGCGTCGTACCACGTCGGAACGATCCCGGAAACGGGGGAGGAAGTCATTATCGAGGTCGGTATCCTGCGCGACGAAGTCACGCTTGCGCTCGATTGCTGCGGCGCAGGACTTTCCCGCAGGGGCTACCGCACCTATAACGTCCCGGCGCCGCTTTCGGAAACGCTCGGCGCAGGGTTGATCCTTCTCTCGCGTTTCTTCCCGGATACGCCTTTGATCGACCCGATGTGCGGTTCCGGCACGATCCCGATCGAAGCGGCGATGATCGCAAACAATATCGCGCCTTCACTCGGACGCAGCTTTGCCGCGGAACAGTGGAGATTCGTCGATCCCAAGGTATTTGCGCTTGCGCGCGAAGAAGCGAAGGACGCACGTAAAAACGACAAACTCTGCATCATGGGCAGCGATATCGATCCGCATTGCATCGAT
>JAFZIH010000059.1 GCA_017554455.1 Clostridia bacterium
CCTCGACAAGACGACGCTCGAGCCGGGCGAATCCGCAACTGCAACGTTCACGCACGTCGTGACCGAACAGGACATCCTGGCAGGCAAGGTAGCGAACGAAGCAACGGCAACGGGCGACAACCCGAGCGACGATCCGACGGATGACGATCCGGGCGACACGGATGACCCGGTCGAGGAGAAGAACGCGAAGATGACGGTCACGAAGGAGACCACCTCCACGCCGGAAGACGGTGCATACGTCCTCGACGAAGTGATCACTTATAAGATCACGGTCACGAACGACGGTAACGTCACGCTGACGAATGTCAAGGTCACCGACGAACTGACGGGCGACGAGTGGACGATCGATGAACTTGCACCGGGTGCAAGCAAGGAGTTCACGGCGACCCATAAGGTCACGGTGGACGACGTAGTTGCCGGCAGCGTCACGAACGAGGTCACCGCAACCGCAGTCGATCCGGAGAATGAAGAAGTCAACGGTAATGCTTCGGTCACGGACGAGACCAAGAAGAAGGACGGCAACGACGTTGATCCTGAACCCGATCCGGACGATCCGGGCGAAGAGCTTGACGTCGACAGCAAGAGCATCACGGTCGTTTACGACGGCAAGGCGCATACCCTGACCGCGAAGGCGACGGTTGAAGGTTCGACCGTCTGGTACAGCATCGACGGCGGCGAGTGGACCACCACGGCGCCGAGCCGCACGGCAGTCGGTACGACGACGTTCTCGATCAAGGCGACCCACCCGGCGTACAATGACGTCGTGAAGGACGGCTACTCGCTGACGGTCCTGCCGAAGGATCTGACGATCACGATCGACGATGCTTGGAAGTACCAGGGCGATGCGGATCCGGAGTTCACCTACTCGGTCGACGGCCTGGTTGAAGGCGAAACGATCCCGGCAGGCATCATCACGCTGTTCCGTGACGAGGGCGAGGAAATCGGCACCTACACGATCCACGGCAAACTCGGCGCGAAGGCGTTCATGAAGAGAGCGAGTCTGAGAAGATTCGCAGCGCGGATCATGAACAACGCGAAGGGCGAAACGACGTTTGACCCGGCGAACTACAACATCACGTTCGTCGAAGGCACGTTCGAGATCCGGCCGCGGCCGTACGAGGGATTCACGATGATGTGGGTATCCGATACGCTGCTGAAGGGCGAAGGCGCATACGACGACGCGTTCAAGACGATTGTCGACTATGCGAACAAGGCCGGCAAGCTCGACGCGGTGATCAGCACCGGTAACGTGGTCGACGCGTTCGATAACGAAGCAGCATGGACCTCCGCAAAGAACGCTCTGAGCGGTCTCAGAAAGCAGTTCTTCGGCATTGCAGGCGTGAAGGACGTCAACGGCGATGAGATGAACTACGAGGCATACCTCGCGGCCGGCATGTACAATAACGTGACTGCCTTCGAGGACGGCTCCGTCTGGTACCGCAGATTCAGCGATCAGCAGGTACTGGTTGTCGGTATCGGCTATCAGAAGATCGCGGAGACCGATGAGGAGAAAGAACGCGAAGAGAAGTGGCTGAGCTTCGTCAACGACGCGATCGCAAAGAACAGCAGCTATCAGGTGATCCTGGTCGTCAACGACTACATGGATGCTGCAGGCGAGCTGACCGCGTTCGGCAAGCTGGTTGAAGAGAAGATCGTTGAAGGCAACGAGAACGTCTTCATGGTCCTCTGCGGCAATGCGGACGGCGCATTCCATAAGGAAATGACCTATGGCGAGCGCAACGTCGCAGTCGTAATGTTCAACTACGCGGCGGACGAACAGAACGGTCTGGGCATCGTCAGGATCGTAACGATCGACGCGGCCAATAAGAAGGTCAAGTTCGAAACGATCGATGCGGCGACCGGCAAGGCGTTCACGTACGACGCGGCTGCTCCGGAAGCGGATGCATTCACGTTCGAAGATCTGTTCTGAGCAACGGCATAATATGAAAGCGCCTCTCCCAATACGGGAGAGGCGCTTTTCTGTCTGCTGAAAACAAGTTGTATCAAAAATCCCTTGCCGATCATCGGTAAGGGATCTTTTCGTTTATTTCTTTTCCTGCGCGGCTTTCCATGCCTTGATGCTTTCAAGCCGTTCCTTGAATCGGGTTTCCAGTCCCTGCTCGGTCGGCTCGTAATAGACGCGGCCCAGGAGCGAATCGGGAAGACACCGCATGTCGGTCATCTTTTCGGTGTAATCGTGCGCATATCGATAGCCCTTTCCGTAGCCGAGCTCCTTCATGAGCTTCGTCGGCGCGTTGCGGATGTGCAGCGGCACCGGCTCCGCAAGCTGCGTGATCGCGTCCTCCCGCGCCCGATTATAGGCGACCTCCATGGCGTTCGATTTCGGCGCGAGCGAAAGATATACGACCGCCTGCGTCAGATGCACGGAACACTCCGGCATGCCGATGAGATGGCACGCCTGAAACGCCGCGACTGCAAGCTCTAACGCGCGCGGGTCGGCAAGACCGACGTCCTCGCTCGCGAAGCGCGTTACGCGCCGCGCGATGTAAATCGGGTCCTCGCCCGCCTCCAACATCCGCGCAAGCCAGTAGACCGCCGCGTCCGGGTCGGAATTGCGCATCGACTTGTGCAGGGCGGAGATCAGGTTATAGTGCTCCTCGCCCGTTTTATCGTACAGCAGCGATTTTTTCGACGTACACTGCTCCACCGTGTCGACGGTCACCGTCGTCACGCCGTCCTCGTAATCGCCGTTCAGCACCGCCATTTCAAGCGTGGACAGCGCGGTTCGTGCGTCGCCGTTCGCGAACGTCGCGATCATACGGAGTACGTCGTCCGAGATTTCAACCTTCTGGCTTCCGAACCCCTTCGGGCTTTCGATCGCGCGGTGCAGGAGCGCAAAGAGATCGTCCTCCGAAAGCGCTTTCAGCACGAACACCTTGCAGCGGGACAGAAGCGCGCCGTTGACCTCGAAGGACGGGTTTTCGGTGGTCGCGCCGATCAGAATGATGCTGCCCTTTTCGACGAACGGCAGAAACGCGTCCTGCTGCGCCTTGTTGAAGCGGTGGATCTCGTCGACGAACACGATCGTCTTTTCGCCGAACATGCGGTTTTCGTCCGCCTGCTGCATGACCGTGCGGATCTCCTTGATGCCGCTCGTGACCGCGGAGAAATTGATAAACTTCGCCTTCGTGTGGTTTGCGATCACGTGCGCAAGCGTCGTCTTGCCGACGCCGGGCGGGCCCCAGAAGATCATGGAGGAGACTGCGTCCTGCTCGATGATACGGCGCAGGATCCTGCCCTGTCCGATCAGATGCCCCTGCCCCACGACCTCGTCGATCGTTTCCGGGCGCAGCCGCGCCGCAAGCGGCTCACGTAGCGCCGAATTCAGAAGCGTTTGCTCGGTCATTTCAATCTCCTCCTCCCGGGTCTGTTCTTTTATTATAGCAAAAACCGGAATGAAATTCAAGAACGATCCATGCGGCGACGGGGATGCTTTCGCTTGATGGAACAGTCGGCTTGTGCGCTTCCGTTTTCGCACCATGTGCGCACCGGCTGTGCTGTTTTGTACAAAAAATAGTATGAATTCCTATAAAATAATGATGGATTTTTTATGCAGTCGGTGTTATAATTCTACTGTTAGAGTGTCGATTTGTCGACACAAATTCAGAAAGAGGAGACCTTACATGAAAAGAACTCTGAAACTGTTCGCGCTTCTGCTGGCGTTGGTCATGGTCATGGCACTTCTGCCGACCGCGGCCTTCGCAGAAGGACAGAGTCTGGATCACATCGACACAGAAACGCCGCCGCCCAACGGCTATATCCGTTCGCCGGAGCACGGCACCCGCGCCGTTTCCGACGCATATGCAAGGGGCGACATGGAGACGTATTACCGTCTCAAGGGCGTTGAAGCGAAACGCGACACGCTGCCGAGCTCCTATGACAGCCGCAATTACAACTATGTCACCTCCGTCAAGAACCAGGGAAGCTACGGCTCCTGCTGGGCGCACGCAGCGATGGGTTCCGTCGAGAGCTACATGATCAAGCACGGCGTCCCGGTGGGCACCGGCTCCGCCGCAACGACGTCGCTGAACCTTTCCGAAACGCAGCATTGCTATTTCAACTACTCCTCCGCCTATGACGCGGAGGGCATGCTGACCGGCGATAAAACCACAGTTACGGTAAGTGGCGCGCAGAACGGTCTTAACTGCGGCGGCAACGGAGAAATGTCCGCTTACACCCTGCAGCGCTGGTGCGGCGCTGCGAGCGAATCGGTCTCCGCACTTGCGTACAGCAAGGCAAGCACGGTCGCAAGATCCGGTCTCGACAGCCAGTACGCCTATGGTTCCAACATCTGCCACGTCCAGAACTCCGAATGGATTCCCGCAACGGACATCGAAGGAGTCAAGCGCGCGATCATGAGTTACGGCGCGGGCAACATCAGCTACTACGCCGGAGACAGCGACTACACCTATAACTGTACGATCGACACCACCAGTCAAGACGATGAAAATCATTTGTGGTCAAACCACGCGATCACGATCGTCGGTTGGGACGACAGCATTTCGAAGAACAACTTCTCCCCGAATAAGCCCTCCGGCAACGGTGGATGGCTCTGCAAGAACAGCTGGGGCACGAGCTACTTCAATCAGGGCTACATGTACATCTCCTATGAGGACACCTCCGTTCTCGAAGGATATATCTATTTCTACGACGCGGAGCCCATCGACAACTACGACCACAACTACCAGTACGACGGTACCTGCAACCCCGTCTGCTACGGCAAGGGCTGGCCTTCCGGCGAAGACTACTATGTCGGCTTTGCGAACAACACCAAGGTCGCGAACGTCTTCACCGCAAAGGGCAGCGAAATGCTGAAAGCGGTCGCGCTCTGCAACTGGGACGAAGCGCTCGATTACACGGTAGAGATCTACAAGAACCCGACAACCGGCAATCCGTCCTCCGGCACGCTGATGAGTACGCAGACCGGCACGCTGACCTATTCCGGTTACTACACCATCGAGCTCGATACACCCGTTCTGCTCGCCGAGGGCGACACCTTCTCGGTCGTCTTCACGCAGTATGTTCCGGAACCGGACGAAAACGGCAAGTACATCCACACGCCGTATGACGCCACGTTCAAAAACACCGACGTCGTAAGCTGGGCAAACTGGACGCACACCAACCACGGCAACACCTCCTATTACAAGGAGCCGAACGGCTCCTGGACCGACTGCCCGGACAACGGCGACTACCGCATCAAGGCGTACACCGTCGATTATGAAAACACCTACACCGTGACCGCCGTTTCCAATAACGCGAGCTACGGCACGGTTTCCGTGACCGGCACCGTCATCACCGCGACGCCGGCCAACGGTTACTACGTGGAAAGCGCAGAGGTCATCTCCGGTACCGCTACGGTCTCCGTCAGCGGCAACACCATCACGGTTTCGCCGGAAAGCGACTGCACGGTCCGTGTCAACTTCGCGCCGAAACCCTCCTACACCGTGAACTTCGTTGCTTCCGGCAACGCCGAAGGCAGTGAGACGGCATACCTGAACGACGCGATCACGCTGCCCGCAACGGTCAGCGTTAATCCGGACGGCTGGACATTCTCCGGCTGGGTCACCGCGCAGCTGGAAGAAACCGCCGA
>JAFZIH010000060.1 GCA_017554455.1 Clostridia bacterium
ACCGGTGACGGTCGCCGCGGTGGGTTTCCAATCGCCGAAGCCGAGCGGCTTAAACACGACGGAGACGGGCTGCGCGACGCGGGCAAGGATGGAATCGTCCATCGGCTCGACCTCGTCCTCGGGGATATCCATGCGGTCCGCAACGGTGGCAACATATTCGTCCGTCGCGATCGCGTCGTCTTCATACAGATTCTCGACCATGCCGAAATGTCCGTTGACGACGCCGAAGCTCGTGAGGAACCAAATGACGATGGAGGAGATCACGATGACGGTGCCGGCGCGCTTGATGAAGGACCAACCGCGCTCCCACGTCCCGCGAAGGACGTTGCCCCATGCGGGCAGATGATAGCTTGGCAGCTCCATGACGAACGGTGCCGGATCGCCTGCGAACATTTTGGTTTTCTTCAGCATAATGCCGGAGAGTACGATCGCAGCGACGCCAATAAAGTAGGCGGACACCGCGATCCATGTGCTGCCGCCGAACAGCGCGCCCGCAATGAGACCGATGATCGGCATCTTTGCACCGCAGGGCATGAACGTGGTGGTCATGATCGTCATGCGGCGGTCGCGTTCGTTTTCAATGGTACGGGACGCCATGACGCCCGGGATGCCGCAGCCGGTGCCGACGAGCATCGGAATGAAGCTCTTGCCGGAAAGGCCGAAGCGGCGGAAGATACGGTCCATGATGAACGCGATACGCGCCATATAGCCGCAATCCTCGAGGAGGCACAGCATGAGGAACAGCACGAGCATCTGCGGTACGAAGCCGAGCATCGCGCCGACGCCGGCTAAGATACCGTCGGAAATCAGACCGGTAAGCCACGGCGCCGCGCCCCAGCTCTCGAGGATCGCGCGGGAACCATCCTGCAGCCACGCGCCGCCGAGCACGTCGTTGGTGAGATCGGTCAGCCATGTGCCGATCGAAATGCCGCCGTCCGCGATCGACTTGCCCATCGACAGCGCATAGACAAGGAACATAACCGCGGCAAAGATCGGCAGTGCCAGCCAGCGGTTGGTCACGATCTTGTCGATCTTATCGGATACGGACAGCTTGCCCGCGCCCTTCTTCTTATAAATGCCCTTCAGCATCTGACCGATATAGACGTAGCGCTCGTTGGTGATGATGCTCTCCGCATCGTCGTCCATCTCCTGCTCCGCCGCGGCGATATCGTTCTCGATGTGCACCTTCGTTTCAGCGGAAAGCTTCAAGCCCTCCATGACCTTTTCATCGCGCTCAAAGAGCTTGATCGCATACCAGCGCTGCCGTTCTTCGGGGAGATCGTGAACCGTGACCTCCTCGATATGCGCGAGCGCGTGCTCGACCGGACCGGAGAAGCTGTGCTGCGGGATCGTTTTGCCGGATTGTGCAGCTTCGATCGCGGCCTGTGCCGCTTCCTTGACGCCGTAACCCTTTAATGCCGAGATCTCGACGATTTTACAGCCGAGTTGCTTCGAAAGTTCCTTGACGTTGATGTGATCGCCCGCCTTTTTGACAAGGTCCATCATGTTCAGCGCAATGACGACCGGAATGCCGAGTTCAACAAGCTGCGTCGTCAGATACAGGTTGCGCTCGAGGTTTGTCGCGTCCACGATGTTCAGGATCGCGTCCGGCTTTTCCTCGATGAGGTAGTTTCTCGCGACGACCTCCTCAAGCGTATAAGGTGAAAGCGAGTAGATGCCGGGAAGGTCCGTCAAAATGACGTCCTTATCAACGATCAGCTTGCCTTCCTTCTTTTCCACGGTGACGCCGGGCCAGTTGCCAACGAACTGGTTCGCGCCGGTCAGTTTGTTGAACAGCGTCGTCTTGCCGCTGTTCGGGTTGCCCGCAAGAGCAATGCGAATTTGTCCTTCCATCGTCTCCTCCTTACTCCACTTCGATCATTTCCGCGTCCGCCTTGCGGATCGAAAGCTCATAGCCGCGCACGTTGACCTCGACCGGATCGCCCAGCGGCGCAAGCTTGCGTACGTAAACCTCCACGCCCTTGGTAATGCCCATATCCATGATGCGGCGCTTGACCGCGCCTTCTCCATGCAGTTTGACGACCTTGACCGTGTCGCCGACTTTCACATCTCTCAATGTTTTCATGTTTCTTCCTCCTATATCCTAAATCATAATTTTCGCTGCCATTTCGCGGCTCACCGCCACTCTGGATTCCTTGACCTTCACGATCAGATTGCCGCCGATCGTGTTCAGCACCGTCACCGCGCCGCCGGC
>JAFZIH010000061.1 GCA_017554455.1 Clostridia bacterium
GAAAAGAAGATCGGCTATTGCAGCGGCTGCTACTACTGTCAAAAGAGCGGCGGCGTCTGCGCAAAGAAGGACGATATGCCGGAGATTTTGCAGAAGATGATCGACGCGGACGTGATCGTTTTTAGTAGTCCCGTCTATTTCTATTCGATCGACGCGCAGCTGAAAACGCTGATCGACCGCACCGTCGCGAGATGGACGGAGGTCAAGGACAAGGAGTTTTACTACATCGTCACTTGTGCGGACGAAGAACGCGAATCGCAGGAACGCACGATCGAATGCTTCCGCGGCTATGCGGAATGCGTGGAAGGCGCAAAGGAAATGGGTGTTGTCTACGGCACAGGCGTCTATCAGCCCGGCGAGATCAAGAACACGCCCGCGTTCCAAGAAGCCTACGAAATGGGAAAGACTGTATAAGCGGGAAAAGAGGGGGACCTATTCAGATGACCGAATGGGAACGCATGACAAGCGGCAGGCTGTATAATCCGTCAAAAAAAGAGATCGATGTTCCGCACGGCAGATACATGGAGCTTTGCGACCGGTTCAACCGAACGCCTCTGTCCAAAAGAAGAAAAAAGAAAAAACTGCTGGAACGGCTGATCCCTTCCTCCAAAGGAAAGGGACTCGGCCTTTTCTCGCCGTTTTACTGCGAATACGGCGTGAACATCCACGTCGGCAAGGACTGCTTCGTGAACTACAACTGCGTGTTTCTGGACGTCGCGCCGATCGTCCTGGAGGACGGTGTGTGGATCGGCGCAAACGTGACGATTGCGACGCCGCTGCACCCGTATCTTGCGGAGGAGCGAATGATCCGTCAGTATCCCGACGGTGAGCACGATCTGGAATACGCAAAGCCGATCACATTGAAAAAGAACTGCTGGATCTGCTCCGGCGCGGTGATCTCCGGCGGCGTGACCGTCGGTGAGAACAGCATCGTCGCGGCAGGCGCTGTCGTGACAAAGGACGTGCCGGATCACTGTGTCGTCGGCGGCGTTCCCGCGAAAGTGATCCGAATGCTCGATGAAAGTGACCGCATGGACGTCTGGGACACTTACTGCTGCGACAGGTTCCCCGTCTCAAAACGAGACGAAAGAAAACAATAGTATCGTCAGGAGAATTTATTTATGGTTACGAATAAACCCGTTCCCGGAACAGACGGAAATCGCTATATCCCATTTGATCAGCGCACCGGAGAGCGCTCCGTGGTGTACTTTACCCGCGATCTTTCCGCGGAAGGTCTTTTGAAAATCTACGACCGGGTCAGTTCGGTTCTTTGCGGCAAGGTCGCCGTGAAGCTGCATACCGGTGAGCAGAAGGGTCCGAACATCATCCCGCGCCCGTGGGTAAAGGAACTGTTTGAAAAGCGTTTGAAGGACGCCGCAATCATCGAGACCAATACCTATTATGAGGGCGATCGCTATACCACCGAAGACCACCGTAAGACGCTCGAGATCAACGGCTGGACGTTCTGCCCGGTCGATATCACAGACAGCGAAGGCGTTGCGGCGCTTCCGGTCAACGGCGGCAAGTGGTTTACCGAAATGCACGTCGGAAAGAGCATGCTCGATTACGATTCGCTGCTCGTTCTGACGCATTTCAAGGGACACACGATGGGCGGCTTCGGCGGCAGCAACAAGAACATCGGCATCGGCTGCGCGGACGGTCGGATCGGCAAGGGAGAGATCCACACCGCCGTGGGCTCGGACAATCTGTGGAGCATCGCGGAGGAGGAGCTGATGGAGCGCATCAGCGAAAGCACCAAAGCGACGATCGACTTTTTCGCGCCGCACGTCTGCTATATCAATACGATGCGCAACATGTCCGTTTCCTGCGACTGCGAGGGCGCATATGCCGAGCCGGTGGTGACGCCTGACGTTGGCTTTGTCGCGTCTTTGGACATCCTTGCTGCGGACAACGCCTGCATCGATCTTCTTTACAGCTTGCCGGACGGCGGCGGGAAAGCGATGATTGAGCGTGTGGAAACACGCCACGGACTCCGGCAGCTCAGCTATATGAAGGAGCTTAAAATGGGCAACGACCGATATACGCTGATCGACATCGACAACGATGATCGGGAGATTACCGCTGCCGAAGCGGTCAAGGACGTGGAGCCCGGATGGAAGCCGGACAAATACAACGTCTTCTGGGGACGCAACAAGCGCAGCTGATGAAACAAAGACTCGCAAAGAACATCATAGATCTTCTGATGACCGCCGCGTTGCCGGTCATGATGGCGTACTCGCTCGCAGGCGAAACCCTGCATGAGTGCATCGGCACGGCGATGCTTGCGTTGTTCATTGCGCATCATATCCTGAACCGCAAGGCGACCGCATCGATGTTTCGGGGGAAACAGACGCCCGTGCGCATTCTCGGCACGGTCGTCAATCTTCTGCTGTTCGCAGTCATGGTTTGCCTGCCGATCAGCGGGATCGTACTTTCCAAGCATCTGTATACATGGCTTCCTACTGACAGGCTTTCCGCGATCGCACGCACAGTTCATCTGCTGCTGTCCTATTGGGGCTTTGTGCTGATGAGCTTCCACCTCGGTCTGCACGCCGACCTCTGGCTGAACCGGCTGAAAAAGAGAGAAGTGGCGTTCATCCTTCTTACGATCGCGCTTACGCTGATCGCTTCGTTCGGCGTATATGCGTTCGTCGCCAACCGTCTCTACGAGTACATGTTTCTGCAAACGCAGTTCGTATTCTTCGATTTCGATAAGCCGCTGATCCTGACCTTTGCGGAATATCTTTCCATAATCGTCCTGTTTGCATGGATCGGGTATTGGCTGAAATCGCTGTTCAAGCGGTTGAAAAAGATAGATCGAGTGGCAAAAGTGCAGATCAGTAAAAGGAGGGAGACATGAGGAGAGCAGCAACGCAGAAGGAACGCTTGGATTACCTTGTGGAAGCATTCTTAAGGGATGCCGGCGGATACAAAGATTTGCGCATTCCGAACGATACGGATGGCGAGTGGCGGATTCTGCGCTCATTGATGAATATTCGCATGCCGAAAGCCATGGATGAAGAAGTGCTTTCTGCGCAGGACGCATATTTGACGGAACGCAATCGGGA